>JALYVL010000419.1 GCA_030853285.1 Actinomycetota bacterium
CGCGGTACCCCGCCGGGGCCGCACGGTGGGCTTCCGTCTCGGCGAACCCGCCGCCGGAGAACTCGGCCTGGTCGATGGGACCCTCGTGGACCGCGCTTTCGGTGTCCAGTCCACGGTGCTGGCCCGTGAGTCCGACATCACCCCGAGCGGGCCTCCCGGCCAGCTCGACGCACTGGCAGCTGCGGCGCTGGCCCGGGCCGCGGGCGTAGCGGCGTCCGCGGTGGCCGCGGGTTTGCGCAGCGTCGAGCAGGGCGCGCATCGCTCGATCCTCGTGGCCACTGTCGGTGGGGTCGACTACGTGGACGACTCGAAGGCCACCAACCCGCACGCGGCGCTGGCTTCCATCACCGCCCATCGCCGCGTCGTGTGGGTGGCAGGCGGACTGCTCAAGGGTGCAGGCGTCGACGAGCTGGTCCGCACAGTGGCGGAGCGTTTGGTAGCGGTGGTGCTCATCGGGCGGGACCGCGCGGTGATCGCCGAGGCTCTCCGACGACACGCGCCGGAGATCCCCGTGGTCGAGCTCGCCACGGGAGACGATGGGGCCATGACGGAGGTGTTGTCGGCGGACGCCGCCATGAGATCAGCGGTCTCGGCCGCGCAGCGCGTGGCCCGGCCTGGCGATGTGGTGCTGCTGGCGCCGGCGGCAGCATCCATGGACATGTTCACCGATTACGCGCACCGCGGCCGATCCTTTGCTGCGGCGGCAATGGCCCTCGCCGGGCAGGCTCGGTCGTGAGCACGGTCAGTCCTGCTCGGCCCACGACCAGAAGACCCAGCAGGGGTGACGCAGCCAAGTCGGTGCGCGCGGGGGCAGGCATCGCGCGGGCGGCGCGTGAGCAGCTCACCAGTTGGCTGTCCCGTCCCTTGACCTCGTTCCACCTGGTGATCGGTTTGCTCACCCTGCTGACCGGGCTGGGCCTGGTCATGGTCCTCTCCGCGTCCAGTGTGGAGTCTTACGCCCAGGACGGGTCGGCGTACAGCATCTTCACCAAGCAGCTGATCTTCGCCGGGGCCGGCTTGGTGCTGTTCTACCTCGCGTTGCGCCTGCCGGTGAGCACCATGCGCCGCTGGGCGCTGCCCGTGTTCATCGTGTGCGTGCTGTTGCTTGCCCTGGTGTTGATTCCCGGCGTGGGAAACTACGTCAACGGGGCTCGAGCCTGGTTTCGGATCGGGCCGCTGTCGCTGCAGCCCTCCGAACCCACCAAAGTCGCCTTCGCGGTCTGGGGAGCGCACCTGCTCTCGGCCAAACGCGGACAGCTGCACTCGCTGCGGCACATGCTCATCCCGTTGATCCCGGCTGCGCTGCTGGTCGCGGCGCTGATCATTTTGGAGCCCGACCTCGGTACCACCATCTCGCTCGGCATCGTCATCATGGCGCTGCTGTGGTTTGCCGGGGCGCCGCTCAAGTTGTTCCTTTCCCTCGTGGTGGGGGCCGGCGCCGCGGTCCTGATGCTTGCCCTCTCGGCCAGCTACCGGGCCGACCGCATCACCTCGTTCCTCCATCCCTCTGCAGACCCACAGGGTGCCGGCTACCAGGCCATGCAGGCCCAGTACTCCCTGGCCAACGGCGGCCTGTGGGGTGTGGGTCTGGGGCAGAGCACCGGCAAGTGGAGCTACCTGCCCGAGGCGCACAACGACTTCATCTTCGCGATCATCGGCGAGGAACTGGGCTTCCTGGGCTGTGCCGCGGTACTCGCCCTGTTCGCCATCCTCGCCTACACCGGGTTGCGCATTGCCAGCCGCTCGGCCGATCCGTTCCTGCGCTTGATCACGGCGACGGTGACGGTGTGGCTCGTCGGGCAGGCGGTGATCAACATCGGCTACGTGGTGGGCCTGATGCCTGTCACCGGGGTCACCTTGCCCTTGGTCTCCTCCGGTGGTACCTCGACCGCGGTGACGATGTTCGTGTTCGGGTTGCTGGCCAACGCAGCGCGGCACGAGCCGCAGGCCATCGCGGCCCTGCGCACCGGGGGAGAGGGCCGGCTCGCGAAGCTGCTGCGGCTGCCCGCGCCTGAGC
>JALYVL010000420.1 GCA_030853285.1 Actinomycetota bacterium
GCCGGGCCTCGCACCACCGGTCACAGTTCCCCCTCTCGGACGTGTCATAGCGGTGGGCAACAATCCCGAGGCCGTCGCGGTCGGCACCAGCGGGACGGCCGTCGTGGGGCTGAAGGATCCGGACGGCATTGCCTTGGTGGACCTCGACGCCGGGGTGGTGCGGAAGGTGGTCGGCACCGATGGGGGCGCACCGCGGCACCTCGACCTCATCTCGCCGGACGGTCCGGTGTTGGCGCCGTTGGAGCAGACGAACACGGTGCTGTCGGTGTCCTTGTCCGACGGCGCTGTACTGAGCAAAACGACTGGGGTGGGCCACAACCCGCACAATGCAGTGCGTACCGCGGACGGCACCGAGGTGGTGAACGATGAGCTCGGCGGCGGCGTGATCTTCATCCGTGACGGCGCGGTGGTGTCGTCGCTGCCGCCCGGACCGCCGCAGCCGGGCGGCCTGGCGGTGGTGGGCAAGTACGCCGTGGTCTCCGACGTCCGCGGGCAGGGGGTGTGGGTGTACGACGCGAGTACCCGCACCGAGGTCGCCCAGGCGCCGGTGGGACAGCAGCTCACCCACACGCTTGCGCTCGCGCCTGCGGGGGTGTCCGAAGGCAGCGGCAGCACTGCCGGGGTGGTCGCGGTCGCCGACACCATGGGTGGCGCGGTGTACTTGGAGCGCATCACCCCCCAGGTGCAGCAGCTCGCCCGGATCGACGCGCCGGGGCGCCCCTACGGTTTGGCCTACGACGCCGCACACCAGCTGCTGTTCGCGACGCTGACGGCGAGCAACCTACTCCGGGTGATCGACGTCGCCGACCCCGCTCAGCCGAAGGTGCTGGGTGACGTGTCGACGGTGCGCCAGCCGAATTCGGTGGCCGTCGACCCGCGGACCGGCATGGTGGTGGTGGCCGGCAACGCCGAGGGGATGCTGCAGCTCATTGCGCCGGCGGCGCTGCCACACCGCTGAGCCAGAAGTGCCTCTACCCAGCGGCAGAAGGCAAGATCTACCCACGGGTTGATGTGCCGAAGCGGCCGCGGCAGCAGGCTTAGGACCATGAGCGAATGTGATGTTGTCACGGTCCGGGGGCTGCGCAAGTTCTACGGTGGCCGGTCGGTGGTCGATGGTGTGGACCTCGACATCCAGGCCGGCGAGGTGGTCGGTCTCATCGGCGCCAACGGGGCCGGGAAGACCACCACGGTGGAGTGCATCCAGGGTCTGCGCCGACCAGACGGGGGGACGCTGCGGGTGCTCGGCTACGACCCGGTGACCCAGGCAGATCGGCTTCGGCCCCTGATCGGCAGCCAGCTGCAGGACTCGGCGTTGCCCGACCGGTTGCGGGTGGCCGAAGCCGTCGAGCTGTTCGCCACCCGCCGCACGCATGACGGCCAAGAGCTGCTGGAGCAGTTTGGGCTCGGCGCACGGCGACGGTCGGCATTCGCCTCCTTGAGCGGCGGGGAACGGCAGCGGCTGTTCTTGGTGTTGGCGCTGCTCAACCGGCCGCGCTAGGTGATCTTGGATGAGCTGACCCAAGGGCTCGATCCGGCGGCCCGGCGCGACGTGTGGGCCGCGGTGGGTCAGCTGCACGACGCGGGCACCACGGTCCTGCTGGTGACCCACGAGCTGGACGAGGCGGAGGTGCTCTGCGGGCGGGTGGTGGCGATGCGCGACGGTCGCGTGTTGGATTCCGGTCCGCCCGCCGAGCTGGTGGATCGGCACGCGCGTTGGGCCACGGTCCGCTTCAGTCTTCCCGCTGCCTTCGCTGCCGCCGACCGGCTCGGCGAGCTCGATCACGTGGACGGGGTGCGGGAGGTGCAGCGCGTCGGCGAGCGGATCGTGGTGCACGGCGACCGACGCATGATCGCCCACGTCGGTGCGGCCCTGGTGCGGTGGGGGCCGGTGCCCGAAGACCTGAGCGTCGAGATCCCCGACCTCGAGGACGCGCTGCTCGACCTACTTGACGGCGCGGCGTCGACATCGAAAGACCACACGGTAGGAGCGCTGCGATGAACACTGCTGTAGGACGAC
>JALYVL010000421.1 GCA_030853285.1 Actinomycetota bacterium
TTCCAGCGGCGCCCAGCCGCTGGCCGCGCTGGCGGAGGCACGCATCCTTGCCCAGCAGGCCCGTGCCGACGAAACCTTGATGCTGGTCGCCCGCGGGGACTCCGCAGGCTACGAAAAGTCGTTCGCCGACACCACCGCGACGCTGAACGATCGGCTGGGCAGCGTGTCCGGTGCTGCAGCTGCACCCGCTGCGAGCGTGGCCGCCCAGGGCTGGATCGCGGCGCACAAACGGGTGTCCACGGCTAATCAGTCGGGCGACTACCCGGCAGCGGTGGCCCTTGCGGTCGGGGCAGGCCGGCAGGACAGTGCCGCGCAGTTCACCGCACTGGACGACGCACTGCGCGATGGGATCAGCACAACACGCCAGGTGCTGCAGGACAAGGCGTCCTCGGCCCAGTCGGCGCTGAGCGGTCTGTCCCCCGGTGTACTCGTGCTGTGCTTGTTGGCCGCCGCCGCCGCCGCCGCCGGCATGTGGCCCCGTTTGAGGGAGTTCCAATGACCCCAGCTCGTCCGCAGCGGATCACGATAGCGGTGCTCTCAGTGGCCGTCGTAGTCGGCTGTACAGCGCAGTCAGGGTCGGATCAGAACGCGTTGGCCCGCGCTGACGCGACTTACTCGACTCCCTTGCCTGCGTGGGCCAAGGTCGTACCGGCATCGACGGCCGCCGCTCCGCAGGCCGACCAGTCCTGCAAACCCACGGCCAGCCTGCGGCCGATACCGCCTCCGGCTGCTGCCCCGCCACCGCCGCCACCGGCCCCCGGCCAACCTCCGGCGCCACCGGCTCCACCCGTTGCGCCGGCCACCCCGGCGTCGGCCGGGCCCACGCTGGCCACGATCGTGGCCCGCGGAAGGTTGGTCGTCGGAGTCGATCAGAACACCTACCTGTTTGGTTTCCGCAATCCGAAGAGCGGGCTGTTGGAAGGTTTCGACATCGATGTCGCCCGCGAGATGGCGCGCGGGATTTTGGGTGACCCGGACAAGATTCAGTTCCAGGCCCTGACTTCGGCCCAGCGCGTTCCTGCCCTACAGAGCGGCCAGGTCGACATGGTGGTGCGGAGCATGACCATCACCTGCGAGCGTCTGAAGGACGTGGCCTTTTCTACTGTGTACTTCCAAGCCAACCAGCGAGTCCTCGCCCGCACCGACTCCGGTATCCGCGAAGCCGCCGACCTGGGCGGCAAGCGGGCGTGTGCAACCACCGGCTCCACCTCGGTGTCCACACTGTTGGCCCTCAAGCCCGCGCCCACCGTCTTCGGGGTCGCCGACTGGACCGACTGTCTGGTGATGCTTCAGCAGGGCGATGTCGACGCGGTCAGTACCGACGACTCGATCTTGGTCGGGCTGCAAGATCAGGACCCCTACCTGCGGGTGGTCGGTGCAAGCCTGAGCCCGGAGCCCTACGGGATCGGCATCAACCGAAGTGCCGGCGATCTGGTTCGTTTCGTCAACGGGGTGCTCGACCGAATGCGGACCGATGGCACCTGGCAACGCATCTACACCCGGTGGTTGTCCACCCTGGGACCCACGCCTGCGCCACCGCCCGCGACCTACAGCGACTGAGCCAGAGGATCCATGATGGACATGACGGCTGAGGGCACCCAGCGAATCGACTCGACTGAGCGCACCGATCACAGCACTGACGTGACTTCGGTGACCGGCGGACCGAGCGGGCGGCGATCCGCCAGCAGGAGCTCGCGGCGGGCCGGGCGCACCACCTCACGCGGCCGTCTCGGTGCCGGCCTGGTCCAGGTGCCACGGGTGGCGTGGACTGACCCGGCAACCGCCATCATGGCCGACCCGCGGGTCGCCGAGTCCAAGCGCTTCTGCAGTCACTGCGGCAAGCCGGTGGGTCGTGCGAACGCTGAATCCGGTGGCGGCAGCACTCCTGGTGCCACGGAGGGCCGCTGCCCCGAGTGCGGGACGGCGTTCTCGTTTGCCCCGAAGCTGCGCCCGGGTGAGCTGGTCGTCGGCCAGTACGAGGTACAGGGCTGCCTAGCCCACGGTGGGTTGGG
>JALYVL010000422.1 GCA_030853285.1 Actinomycetota bacterium
AGCCACCGCTGCCCGGCGTGCACCCGTTCACCCGCGGCCGCACCGCCCACCGTGACACGACCGTGGGCTGGGGGGTGCGCACCCGGCACGGGCGGGGCCTGGGGCCCGGGGCCGACGCGGAGGCCGTGAACACCGCCGTCCTGCACGACCTGGAGAACGGGTCGACCTCCCTGTGGTTCGCCCTCGGTGGGCAGGACCTGCCGCACGCCGCCCTGGAGCGGGCCCTGGACGGGGTCTTCCTCGACCTCGCGCCCGTGGTGCTCGACGCCGGGGCCGAGATGACGGCGGCCGCCGAGGCGTTCCTGGCGGTCCTCGAGCACACCGACGCCGACCTCACCGAGGTGCACGCCCACCTGGGGGCCGACCCGCTCACCGTGCTCGTCCGGGGCGGGGCCGACCTGCTCGACGAGGCCGTGGCGCTGGCGGTCCGGGCGCACGAGCACACCGCCCCGCTGACCTCGATCACGGTGGACGGCACCGTGTTCCACGACGCCGGGGCGGGCGACGCCCAGGAGCTCGGGGCGGCGCTGGCCGCGGGGGTGGAGTACCTGCGGGCGCTCACCGGCGGCGGGCTCGACGTGGACGACGCGCTGGGCCAGCTCGAGTTCCGGGTGGCTGCGACCGACGAGCAGTTCGCCACCACCGCCAAGCTCCGGGCCGGGCGCAGCCTGTGGGCCCGCGTCGCGCAGGTGGTGGGGGGTGCACCCGCCTCGGGTGCGGCGCCCCAGCACGCCGTGACCTCGGCCGCGATGATGAGCCAGCGCGACCCGTGGGTGAACATGCTGCGCACCACGCTCGCAGCGTTCGGGGCCGGCGTCGGCGGGGCCGATGCGGTCACCGTGCTGCCCTTCGACGCGGTGGTGCCCGGCGGTGCCCCCGACGTGTCGGATGCCTTCGCCGCCCGGATCGCCCGCAACACCCAGCTGCTGCTGCTCGAAGAGTCGCACCTCGGCCGGGTGATCGACCCCGCAGGCGGATCCTGGTACGTCGAAAACCTGACCGATGCCATGGCGCAGCGAGCGTGGACGTTTTTTCAGGAGATCGAGGCCGCGGGCGGCTTCCGGGCGGCACTGTCCGGCGGGTTGCTCGCTGAGCGGATCGGCCTCACCCGTGCCCAGCGCGACGACGACGTTGCGCACCGCCGCAAGGCGCTCACCGGGGTGAACGAGTTCCCCAACCTGGACGAGGCGCCGATCCCCGCGACAACCGCCCCCGAAGGCGCGGGCGCCTTGCCTGCCGTTCGCTACGCCGCGCAGTTCGAGCAGCTGCGTAACCGCTCCGACGCACACCTGGCGGCCGCGGGTACCCGGCCGAGGGTGCTGCTGGCGACCCTCGGACCCATCGCCGAGCACAACGTGCGCGCAGGGTTCATCACCAATCTGCTGGCGGCCGGCGGCATCGTGGCTATCAATCCCGGCCCTCTCGACTCCCCGGAAGCCATCAGCTCGGCGGTCACCGCGGCCGACAGCCCGGTGGCCATCGTGTGCGGAACCGACAAGCGTTACGCCAGTGCAGGTTCCGACGCCGTCCAGGCGTTGCGTGACGCTGGGGCCGCTGAAGTCTTCGTCGCAGGGGCAAGGAAGGCCTTCGCCGAGCGCGAACATCAACCCGACGGATTTCTCGGTGCAGGAGTCAACGCCGTCGCCGCACTGACCGGACTACTCGAGACGCTGGGGGTCAAATGAGCATCCCGAACTTCGCCGAGGTCGCCCTGAACGGCGATCACGATGGCGCCGCGCCCACCGTCGCCGACACCGAAACCTGGACCGCCGAGGTTGCGAGCGCGGCGGGGCAGCCGGTCGAGGAGATCGTGTGGTCGACCCCGGAGGGCATCGACGTCAAGCCCGTCTACACCCGGGCTGACCTGGACGACATCGTCGAGGGTGAGCACCCCTACCCCTTGGGTAGCTTCCCCGGCGCCACCCCGTACCTGCGCGGGCCTTACCCGACGATGTACGTCAACCAGCCGTGGACCATCCGCCAATACGCGGGGTTCTCCACCGCCTCGGAG
>JALYVL010000423.1 GCA_030853285.1 Actinomycetota bacterium
GGTGCATGGGCACGGGATGGACAAAGACCGCGCATACCAGCAGCAGGGCAGTACCCACCACCGCGAGCACCAGGTAGGCACTGCGCCAACCGTAAGTGCCGATCAAGGCCGCGGACAGCGGCGCCACCAGTAACGTGCCCAGCCCGATTCCGGACACTGCAACTCCCACCGCGAGGGTGCGTCGGCGCTGAAACCATCCACCGACCACCGCCACGAGCGGCACGTAGCTGCACGCCACACCCAAGCCGACGCCGACGGCATGCCCGAGATAGGCCTGCCACAACGAGTCGGCGCGGGCGGTCAGCACAAGCCCGCCGCCGAGACAGGCCGCGCCGAACAGCAACACGCGCCGTGGCCCCACTCGATCCACCACGGCCCCCGAAACAGCGCCGAACCCGAAGAGGATGAGCGTGGTCAGCGAGAACACCGCGGACGTCGCCGCCCGGCCGGATCCCAGATCGGTGCTCATCGGAACCAGGAAGGCGCCGAAGCTGTAGGCGACCCCAAAGGTCGTGAACATGGCAATGAAGGACGCGGCGGTCACACCCCACGCCCGACCACTGTCCACACCAAGGGTAGGAGTGCTCATAGTCACCGCACGTTACGCGGGGCGGGTGTCCGCACTCTCCTCCTCGCTGGCCTCCTCGCGGCGTTTGCGCACTCGCCAGATCACCAATGCGAGCACCACCACGACGGCTACGGCGATAGCACTGCCGCGCCCCACCTGCGCTGCCCCCACTTGATAGGAGTTGCCGGCCACGAAGCCCAGCACCACGAAACCGATGCCCCAGACCAGGCCGCCGAACGCATTCCACGGCAGAAACCGACGGTAGGGCATCTTCGCAGTACCGGCCAACGCGGGCATCACCGCACGAAAGAAGGCGACGAAGCGGCCGAGGAACACCGCGGAGCCACCCTTGTGGGCGAGGAACTTCCTGGCCTTGTCCAGCTGGTGGCGCCGCTTGTCGAGAAAACGATGTTCCAACAATCGCGTGCCGTAGTGCTTGCCGATCTCGTACCCCACGCTGTCGCCGACGATGGCGGCGGCGACCACGATGACGCACATGACGACGACGTTGGTGTGGCCCTGGCTGGCGGCAACTCCACCGATGACGGCTGCCGTCTCACCGGGGATGACGAAACCGACAAAAACGGCGTCCTCGGCGAACACCAACAACCCCACCACGAGATAGATCCAGAGCGGGGACACACCGAGGAGGCGCTCGACCAGACCGCTCATGGCGTCAGTATCGCCGGCCTCAGAAGTACAAGCGACTGACCGTCTCGGCCACGCAGACCGGCTTGTCGCCGCCCTCTGCCTCCACGGTGACGGTGACCACGAGCTGCAGGCCGCCGCTGACCTCGCTGACGTCGGTGAGCACGGAAGTGGCGCGGACCCTGGTGTCGACCTTGACCGGGCTTGGGAAGCGGACCTTGTTCAGGCCGTAGTTCACGCCCATCTTCGCGCCCTCGACCGTATAGATCTGCCAGTTGAGCATCGAGACCATCGACAACGTGAGGTAGCCGTGCGCGATGGTCGTGCCGAACGGACCCTTGGCAGCGGCCTCGGGGTCCACGTGGATCCACTGGTGATCGCCCGTGGCCTCGGCGAAGGTGTCGATGCGGCTCTGCTCGACGGTCACCCAGTCACTGGTGCCCAGGGTTTCGCCACGGGCGGCTACCAGTTCTTCGGCGGTGTGGAAAGTGCGCACCTGCGTGACTCCTGTCTGTCGGTGCCCGCGTGCTGCGGGGCTGGGACTTGATCGTCGCACGCCACCTAGAATGATAGTGCTGATGTCGCACGCACCCGCCTCACCCTTGCGAGGAGCTCCACACCGATGACCGACAGCCTGATCGACTACGACGAGGTCATCGCCAATTTCGACCCCGTGCTGGGGATGGAGGTCCATGTCGAGCTGGGCACCGCCACCAAGATGTTCTGTGGCTGTCCGACCGCGTTCGGCGCCGAGCCGAACACCCAGACATGTCCGGTGTGCCTGGGCCTGCCC
>JALYVL010000424.1 GCA_030853285.1 Actinomycetota bacterium
GAGCGTCCGTCGATGTAGAGCAGACCTCCGTCGAGGTGGCCGAGGTCGCCGGTGCTCATCATGCCGCGGACCACTTCTTTGTCCTCGCCTTCGCGGGTGTAGCCCTCGAAGAGCATGCCGTTGCCGACGAACACCCGGCCCACCGTGGTGCCCTCGACCGGCTGTCCGTCGTCGTCGAGCACCTCCAGCTGGGTCCCGACGGGAGGTCTGCCCGCGGTGTCGGGATGAGCCAGCAGCTCCGCTGGATTGGCGATGGAGACCCAGCTGACCTCGGTGGAGCCGTAGAGGTTGTAGAGCACAGGGCCGAACGTGTCGAGCACGCGCTTGACCAGCGGCGCGCCGATGGCCGAGCCGCTGGCGGCGATGATCCGCAGATTCGAGGTGTCGTGCGTGCGTTGCTTCGCCGGCAGCTCCAACATGCGCTGCAGCATCACGGGGACCACGAACAACGCGCTCGCTCCGGTCTTCTCGACGTCGGCCAGACAGTCGGCGGGCGTGAACTTGCGGCGTAGCACCATGGTGGACCCCAGCGCGAGGCTCAGCTGTAGCGCCGCGAAACCCCAGGTGTGAAACAGCGGCGCGGCTACCACTGTGGTTTGTCCGGTACGCAGCGGGATGCGGGAGAGCACCGCCGCTGCGGGCATCCAGTTGCGTGGCTCCGGGCGGCGCGCGCCCTTGGGAGTTCCGGTGGTGCCGGAGGTCAGCACCACGGTGCGTCCCCGGCGTGGCCGCGTGGGCAGCGAGGTATCGGGTGCGTTCTTGATGAGCTCGACGACCGTGTCCACGTCGGAGCCCAGTGGCGCTGCCTCCCATGCCCCGAGGACGAGCATCCCGTCGAAGCGCTTGTGGGTGAAATCTTTGGGCATGGAATCGGCGAACTCGCCATCGGCGACGAGCACGCTGATGTGCTGCTCGGCGAGCACCTCCTCCAGCTGCTTACCCGACAGCCCCGTGTTGAGCAGCACCAGATCAGCGCCGAGGCGGCCGGTGGCGCCGAGCACCTGCAGCACCACCCGGTGGTTGCGGCACAACACCCCTACCCGCGACTGCTCGTCGATCCCGCGGTGGCCCAGTGCGCGGGCCAAGGCGGTGACGTCGCGTTCCAGCTCGGTGTAGGTCAGCTCGCCGGACTCGTCGATGACGGCAACGCGATGGGGGGCGCGCCGGGCCGCGATGGCCAGCAGCGCGCTGGGCGTGAAGTCCCAGCGGACCCAGGCCGCTGCCACCTTCGCCAGCCGATCGGGGCGGATGGGGGCGATGATGCCGGAGCGGGTCACCGGTATGAGCCCGAGCGTCAGTGACTTGGCCTCGGTCAGCTTGGCGGCGAGCAGCCGGGGGGAGAGGTCCATGAGGTGCACGTCCTTCATCGCCGGGTCCGCTCAGCTGCCGCTGGCTCGTTCTGCATTCTCAGCTGCCGCTGAAGCAAGGCTTCGCCTTGGCCAGGAAGCTCCGGACGGCTCCGCGGTGATCCGCGGTGGCCCCGAGGCGACTCTGGGCACCCTGTTCCGCGGTCAGGGTGTCGGCCAGACCGGGTGGCCGTAGCAGCGCCTTGGACTCCGCGTAGGCCAACGTCGGACCGGCGGCGAGTCGCGCGGCCAGGGCGCCGACGGTCTCGGCCAGTGCGTCGTCCTCAACCACCTGGCCGACGATTCCCCAGCTCAGCGCCTGCTCGGCGGTGAACGTGTCACCGAGCAACACCAGTTCCGACGCGCGCGACTGCCCGACCGCGTGCACCAAGGTCGCGGAAAGCCCCGAGTCGCAGGTGAGCCCGATCCCGGTGAATGCGGTGGCCATCTTCGCGCCGGCGGCGGCCACTCGCAGGTCGCAGGCCAGCGCGATGCCGAGACCGGCACCCACGCAGGTGCCGTTGATCGCCGCGATCACCGGCTTGGCCATGCCGGTGATGGCCAGCACGATCGGGTTGTAGTGCTCACTGACCGTGCTGAGCGGGTCGCCGCGGCCGGAGTTGAGCAGTTCGGCGTGCTCACCAAGGTCCTGGCCGAAGCAA
>JALYVL010000425.1 GCA_030853285.1 Actinomycetota bacterium
CAACGCTGGATGCACCTGGTGCCCGACCCGCTGGCCAACGTCGCGGTCCGGCGGCGGGTGCCGTTCGTGGCCCTCGTCATCGCGATGCTCGGACTCGGACTCATCGCCACGCTGTGGTTGTCCACCAATGCAGCCGAGGGTTCCTACCAACTCAGCAGCGCGCAGAAGGAGTCGAACCTGTTGGCGGAGAAAGCGGAGGCCCTGCACCGTGATGTGGCCACCATGAACTCCGCCGCAGCGCTCGCCCGCCGGGCCACGGACCTCGGCATGGTGCCCACCACCGACGTCGCCCGCCTCGTCGTGGCTCCCGGTGGGGCGGTCACCGTGGTCGGGAAACCCGCCCCTGCCGCACCGCAGGCGACTCCCGCACCCGCGACGGCTGCACCCAACCCAGCGGCACCCACCTCAGCGGTGCCCAAGCCGGTCCCCGCAGCGGGCGCGCCTACCCAGCCGGCGCCCTCGGCGCAGGCACACTCTGAACAGATCCAGCCGGGGCCGGTCCCGGTGCCCGCCCGTGGAGGAGCCTGATGCCGCGCGATTCCCGAGAAAGCAACCGACCCCGGCGCGCGCGGTCCGGTCCCGTTCGCGCGGCCGACTTCCGCCGCCACCAGATCGGTGGTGCGCTGATGGTGCTGATGCTGGTCGTCGCGGGCCTGCAGCTCATTCGGGTGCAGGGCGTCAATGCCGCTAGTCTCTCCGCGCGCGCTGACGCACAGCGTACGTCGACGGAGAAGCTCGTCGCCGACCGCGGCTCCATCACCGACAGCGCGGGCAAGCCACTCGCGTTCACGGTTCAGGACAAGGCGTTGACCTTTCAGCCGAGAGTGGTGCTAGGGGATTTGCGCAAGGCGCAGCAGGCGAAACCGAGCGCCCCGTCACCGAGTGATCGCATCCAGCAGATTGCGGTCGGCATCAACAAGGTTCTCGGCGACAAGGCGCCGGTGGCCACGCTGGTAGAGGCGATGAGCACCGATACCACCTTCACCTACCTCGCGCGGGGCGTCGACCCCGCGCTGGCCACACAGATCACCGAGGCGTTTCCCGAGGTCGGCACCGAAAGGCAGGACGTCCGCGAGTACCCCGACGGCAGGACCGGCGCCAACATGGTCGGTGCCGTGGGCTGGGACGGCCACGGGCTGCTCGGCCTGGAGGGCTCAATGGACTCGGCGCTCGCCGGACGGGACGGCACCCGCACCGTCGAGGTCGGCTCTGACGGTGCGATCATCCCCGGCAGCACCAGGGATGAGCACCCCGCCGTCAACGGGGAGACCGTTCAGCTGACGTTCGACGCGGATGTGCAATATCAAGTGCAGCAGATGACCCAGCGGGCGAAGGACCTCTCCGGCGCCAAGCACGCGTCCGTGGTCGTCATGGACACCAAGGGCAAGGTGCTCGGCCTGGCCAACGACAACACCTTCGACCCGAACACCGAGACCGGCACCGCGCCCGCCGCCGCGCTGGGCAACCCCGCCGTGACCACACCGTTCGAGCCCGGCTCGGTGAACAAGATCATCACCGCCGCAGCTGCCATCCAGTACGGCCTCACGACGCCCACGGAGATGCTCAGCGTCCCGGGCTCCATCACCATCGGTGGCGCCACCGTGCGGGACGCCTGGTCGCACGGACAGGTGGGCTACACGACCACCGGAGTGTTCGGGAAGTCGTCCAACATCGGCACCCTGGAGCTGGCCCAACGGGTGGGCCCGGACCGGTACGCGGACATGGTGAAGCGGTTCGGACTCGGGGAGCCCACCGGTGTCGGCCTGCCGGGGGAGAGCGGTGGGACGGTGCCCCCGCAGTCTCAGTGGTCGGGCAGCACCTTTGCCAACCTTCCGATCGGCCAGGGGCTGTCCATGTCTCTGCTGCAGATGACGGGGATGTACCAGGCGATAGCCAACGGCGGCACGCGCATCCCGCCCCGCGTCGTCCAGGCCACCATCGCGCCCGACGGCACCCGCACCGCCACCCCGGCTCCCGCCGGAGTGCAGGTTGTCAGCCCAGAGA
>JALYVL010000040.1 GCA_030853285.1 Actinomycetota bacterium
CGCTGGCGTAGCCCTTGCCGTCTTGGGCGATGTTCGCCGCGCAGGCCCCCGCCGCGTACAGGCCGCCAATCACGGAACCGTCCGCCCGAAGGACCTCGGCGTCGACGGAGGTCCGCAGACCACCCATGGTGAACCCGGCGTACAGCGCCTTGCCCAGGCTCAGGTCGAAGGCCGCCCACGGCCCGGCGTCTTGCGCGGCCAGGAACTCCGCGCTCTTGTGGAAGTCCGGGTCCGCACCCTGGGCAGCGTCGGTGTTGTAGCGCTCCAGGGTGGCGGCGAGCTTGCCCTCGGGGATGCCCAGCCCGGTCTCCATCTCGGCCACCGTTTCCCAGCCGTCGATGAACGGCGCGAGCGGAAATTCCGGCCGCTGCAAGTGCGCTTCGTCGACGATGAGGTAGGCGGCGGCGTCGGGTTGATCGAGCACGAAGCCAGAGGTCCGGGAGTGGTAGGAGTCCTCGGCGACGAAGCGCTCACCGTGGGCGTTGACGATGATGCCGGTGAGCAGCTGCGCGGGTGGGTAGACCGGGCAGGTGACGAACGCCTGGTCCATGTGCTTGGTTACGGCCCCGGCCGATTGGCCCAACCGGATGCCGAGCCCGTCGTCGTAGGTGCTCCCCAGCACAAACGGTTTCTCGGCCAGCTGCGGGACGTGCTCGGCCACCATCTCGGTGTTCATCACGAAGCCGCCTGCGGCCAGGACGACCGCCCGGGCGCGGATGGCGCCGGTCTTGCCGAAGCGCTTCCACGCGACTCCGACCACCCGCCCGTCCTCGACGACGAGACCGGTCGCTCCGGTCTCGTAGCGGATTTCCACACCGAGCTCGGCGAGACGTTCGACCAACAGCTCGATGACCATTCCGGCGCCGCCGGTGTCGCCGGGGACGGGTACCTTGTGTCCCCGCGGTGCCGGCTTGGCCTGCTCGCAGAAGGGCCACACCTTTTCGTTGCCGGTGTACATCAGCCCCTCGGTGCCGGGCTGGATCACGGCCTTCTCCGGGTAGTAGCTGCGCTCGAACTCGAAGCCGAGCGCCTCCAACCAGTTGAAGTGCTCCACGCTGTGCTCGCAGTAGGCCGCGATCTTTTCCGGCTCCGGGTCGCGCGACACCGCGGTGAGGTACTTGGCCATCTCCTCGGCCGAATCGGCGTGGCCGGTCGCTTGTTGCACGGCCGTGCCGCCGCCGAGATAGAAGTGTCCGCCCGCCATGGAGCTCGTGCCGCCGGCGACCGCGGCGCGCTCCAGTGCCAGCACCTTCGCGCCCGCGGCGGCAGCTTCCACCGCGGCGCAACCGCCGGCAATGCCCAGGCCCACCACGATGACGTCGAACTCGTCCGACCATGCCGTGACGGCTGCTGCGTCGGTCACCGGGGGAGGTGCGGTGCTCATCGGGTGGCCTTCTTCTGTATCGTTACGGCAAAACTAGAACGTGTTCACCGTACGTCGTTAGTTGTCCCGGACGGCGACGCCGCGTGCCCGGGCAGCGGCCGCCAGGCGATCGTCGAAGGTAGCGACCGCGGCGCGGGCCGATTCGGCGGCAAGCAACACGCAGCAATCCGGCAGCTTGAGCCCAGTCCCGGCCCGCAGCAAGGCCAGTTGCAGCGGGGCGTCCGGCAGCAGCTCGACGGAGGTGACCGCCAACTGTTGCAGTGCGGCGCTCGCCCGGTCGAGCTGGCCGATGCGGGCTGGATGCACGAGAACTTCAGCGAGGGTCAGCGGACTGGCGCCATAGGGATCGCCTGCAGCCGCAAGCAGAAGTGCGCGGGCGCGGTCGTGGTGGGCGTCGGTGGACTCGAGATGGGCAATGAGCACACTGGCGTCCAGCACGATCACGCTGGCCAGTCCTCGCGCAGGGCGGCGAGGTAGCCGACCGGGTACACGCCGGTGAAGGTGCCGCTGGTATGCGAGACGGCATCGCGGCGGGTGCTCAGCTGCTGCTCATGGTCGTCCCGAAGCGCTCGGTGACCCTCTCGAATCAGGTGCGACAGCAACTTTGCTCGGCTGTTGCGCTCGTCCGGCCATTTGCTCGCGGCGTCGTCGATCGCGCGGGCGACTTCTTCGGTCTCGGTGATCACATGACGGGGACGGGCGGTCGGCATAGTCGCGAGTGTAACACCGACATCATAGTGTGACACCTGCTGCATACCAAGCGTTTGACGCGGTGACCTGACCACCGCGATGGCGGTCAGGTCAGGCGGGTGGTAGCTCAGCGATGCGCGTCCGCGTTGGCCACGATCACGTCGCGGGTGTATTGCGCGAGCCCGGGCGCCACGTCCTCGTAGTGCCTGCGGTACCGCTCGTCAGCGACGTACATCTCGGCCAGGCTGCGGTGCATCTCGTGCCCACAGTCATAGAACCGGGCGATGCTGGCCCGGTGCCGCTCGGCCAGTTCGTGCGCCCGCGCAGAGTCCGCAGCAACACCGTCGCCATGCGCCTCGGCGAACGCCGCCTCCAGCGCGTCGGTCTCCGCCTTGATCTGCTGCCAGTCGTCTTTGCTCAACGTAGCGGCCCGGGACTGCGACTGCTTCCACGCCTCGGTATCGCCCCAGCGCTGCTCCGCCTCGGCGGAGTACCCCTCGCCCAACCAGTTGTCCCCGAAGATCTCGGACTGCTCCTCCGGCGTCAGCTGAATACCCATGGTCTGTGCCTCCATCATCTTCTCGACTGCCGCGACCATCTGGTGCAAACGGTCGATCCGCTCGTCGAGCAACGCACGCTGACGCCGCAAGTGCGCGAGCGCGTCGACGGACGGGTCGTCGAGGAGGGTCGCGATCTCCTCGAGCGGGAAGCCGAGCTCGCGGTACAGCAGCACCCGGTGCAGACGTTCGACGTCGGCGTCGGAATAGCTGCGGTAGCCCACACTGCTCCGCGCGCCGGGGCGAACAAGGCCGATCTCGTCGTAGTGGTGCAGCGTGCGCACACTCACCCCGACCAGCTCGGCGACCTGCCCCACCGTGCGTCTGGCTTCCCTGTCGTTCACTGTGGCTCCTTCCACGGCTACCACGGTGCCGCCTCACCTCGCGTCAGGGTCAAGCCTGCACGGGAGGCTACCGGCGGGTAAGTTATGTCCATGCCCGTACCCAGTCCTGATGTCTTCAAGCGCCTCGCCACCCTCATCGCCGTTCCCGCCGAGGCTCAACGGGACAGCTCCACGGTGATCGAGCCGTTTACGGGTAACACGCTGGCCTCGGTGCCGATGGGCACCGCCGAAGACGTCGAGGCAGCTGTGCAGCGGGCTCGTACCGCGCAGAAGGCCTGGGCAGCAACTACTGTGGCCGAGCGCGCCGCGGTGCTCAACCGCTACCACGACCTGATTCTCGAGCACCGCGAGCCGCTGCTGGACATGGCGCAGGCCGAGACCGGAAAGTCGCGGATGGCGGCGGCCGAGGAGATCATGGACGTGGCCATCACGGCCCGCTACTACGCGCGCACCTCCGCCAAGCTGCTCGCCCCCAAACGCCGAGCCGGGCTGTTCCCCGGGTTCACCAAGGCGATGGAACGCCGCCACCCCAAGGGCGTCGTCGGGGTCATCTCACCGTGGAACTATCCGCTGACCCTGGCCGTCACCGACGCGCTCGCCGCGCTGATGGCGGGCAATGCGGTGGTGCTCAAGCCGGACCGGCAGACCCCGCACACCGCGCTGGCCGCCATCGAGCTGCTGTACGAGGCCGGCCTACCCCGGGACCTGTTCGCGGTGGTCACCGGCGCGGGGTCGGTGGTGGGCACGGCCATCGTGGAGAACACCGAGTACCTGATGTTCACCGGGTCCACCGCCACCGGACGCACCCTGGCCGAGCAGACCGGACGCCGGCTGATCGGCTTCTCGGCGGAATTGGGCGGCAAGAACGCCATGGTGGTGACGGCGGGGGTGAACATCCCCAAGGTGGCCAACGCCGCCATCCGGGCGTGCTACGCCAACTCTGGCCAGCTGTGCATCTCCGTCGAGCGGCTCTACGTGGACCAGTCCATTGCCGAGGAGTTCACCAGGACCTTCGCCGAGCGCGTCAAGGCCGTCAAGCTCGCCGGCGGCTACTCCTACGGTCCGGAGATGGGCAGCCTCGCCTCCAAGGCCCAGCTCGAGGCGGTGACGGCGCACGTCGACGACGCGGTGGCCAAAGGTGCCAAGGCCGTCGCCGGTGGTAAGGCGCGGCCGGACCTCGGGCCGTTCTTCTACGAACCGACCGTGTTGACCAATGTCTCCGACGACATGGAGTGCGCGCGCGCGGAAACCTTCGGCCCCGTGGTGTCGATCTACCCCGTCAAGGACGTGGACGAGGCCGTGCGCCTGGCCAACGACACCGACTACGGGCTCAACGCCAGCGTGTGGGCGGCCACCCAGGCCGAGGGCGAAGAGATCGGAGCACGGCTGCGCTCGGGCACGGTGAACGTCAACGAGGGCTACGCCGCCGCCTGGGGCAGCACGGACGCCCCGATGGGGGGCATGGGTAGTTCCGGGATGGGCCGGCGCCACGGTGCTGACGGGCTGCTGAAGTACACCGAGTCCCAGACCGTGGCCACCCAACGTCTGGTACCGGTGGCGCCCCCCCGCGGCGTGTCCCAGAAGGCTTACACCACGGCGCTCTTCGCCTCGGTGAAGCTGCTGAAGCGGCTGCCGGGTCGTTAGATCTCCGGGGGCCGGCGGAAGAACGACGACAACAAGCCGCGGCGCGGTCGCTCGTTCTGTTCGCCGGTGGGCTCGACCGCGGCGCTGCGCGACGTTGGCTCCAGGGCGGAAAGCGGCCGCCCCTGACGTCGGCCGAGTTCGTCCGCGACCAGGTCGAGAAACGTGTCCACTTCATCTTGGTGGTAGCCGCGCTTGCCGATCGGCGGCTTGGCAAAGCGGGCGGCCTGGACTTCTGCCGGGGTCAGTGACCCACTGGCGAGTGAATCGGGCTGAAGTAACGCCTGTCCCGCACGGTCCAGGAAGGCATCCACCTGGTCTTCGTCGTAGCCGGAATGGCCCATCGGCGCCTTGCTGAACGCCACGTTGTTCACATCATCGGCTGTGAGCGGCATGCAACGGTCACCTCGGGGTTTCATCGGGAGACGAGAGCAGGGCACACGGTACGTTCAAGTCAGCGAGCGATGGTGTGAATTCGCGAATCCAGTACGACCAACAAGGAGCAACATGCGCGTAATCATCGCCGGCGGACACGGCAAGATCGGCCAACACCTGCTCCGCTTGCTTGCCGAGCGCGGGGACGACGGGGTGGCGATGATCCGCAATCCCGCACAGATCGTCGATATCAAGGCCATCGGTTCCGAGGCGGTCGTTGTCGACCTGGAGAACGGCAGCGTCGAGCACGTGGCCAGCGTGCTGCAGGGTGCTGATGCCGTGGTGTTCGCCGCCGGATCCGGTCCGGGCAGCACCGTCGAGCGGAAGGACACCATGGACCGCGCGGGTTCAGTGCTGTTGGCCGACGCTGCCGAACAGGCTGGGGTGCAGCGGTTCCTCCAGGTCAGTTCCTTCGGCGCCGGTGAGGCGGTTCCGGAGGGCACCGACGAGGTCTTCGCTGCCTACCTGGCCGCCAAGACCGCCGCGGAGGACGACCTGACGGCCCGCACGGCGCTGGAATGGACGGTGTTGCGTCCCGGCGGCCTCACCGACGACGAGCCGACGGGCACCGTAACCCTGAGTACGCCACCGCTGCAGCGCGGGACCGTGCCGCGCGCCGACGTGGCCGCTGTGCTGGCAGCCTTGCTCGACACCCCGTCCACCGCGGGTGCCGTACTCATGCTCACCTCCGGGGACACCCCCATCGCCGACGCGGTCGCCAGCCGTGGATGACGTGAGCGTGCAGATCGCCGCTACCCCTGAGCAGGTCTGGTCGCTGGTTAGCGACGTGGCGCAGATGGGCCGATGGAGCCCGGAATGCACGGGCGGACGGTGGGTCAAGGGCGCGACGGGGCCCGCCCCAGGTGCGCGCTTCGTCGGCTCGAACCGCCACGGTCGTGTTCGGTGGTCCACGCACTGTCGGGTGGTTGCGGCCGAGCGCGCACAGCACTTCGCCTTCGAGGTGGCCGAGTCCAACATGCGTTGGGGTTACCGAATGACCCCGAACGAGCAGGGGACTCTGCTGACTGAGTACCGCCACCAGGTTGGTCACCCGCCGTGGTACCTCGCTTGGTTCGGCCGCTCGGGACTGATCGGACGCCAGCGCGGCACGATGATGGACGAGGGCATGGCGCAGACCCTGCAAGCTGTGAAGATGGTTGCGGAGCCGAGGCCGGCAGGCTAACCCGTCGTCGCCAAGGCGGTCGCCAGGCCCAGTGCTAGCCCCATTACGGCGACCTCGGTCGCGGCGCGGCGCAGGGACACCGCGGCGGGTGTGCGATGCCCCGAAGCCTCGGGTACCCAGCGTCTGCGCGCGAACCAGCCGAGGCCCAACAGCACCACCAGCGCTGCGAACTTGCCGAGGACCAGGCGCCCGTAGCCGGAGCTGAGCAGCGTGCTCACCCCGCCCAGCTGCAACAGCGCGTTGAGCACCCCACTGACCGCCACCACGGCTGCGCACCAGCCGGCGAGGCGGGAGAACCGCGGCAGCATCCGGGCCCAGACGCCGCGCGCGGTGCCGGCCACAACGGCCAGCACCACCAGGCCGCCACACCACAGCGAGGCGGCGAGCACGTGCGCCACGATCGACACCTGGGCCAGCGCACTGATCTCGGAGTGACCGCTGAGCGGGCGCGCCATCAGCGCCACCACCGCCAGCGCGGCCACTGGCGCCGTGGCCCACCCCGATCCCCCGCCCAGCCCACTCAACAGCAACGCGATTAGGACGCACCCGCAGACCAGCACGCTGATCCGCCCGTTGGTGAGCACCTGGACGTAGCTGAGCACCGTCGAGGCCCGCACCGTGCTCAGCGAACCACCGCCTGCCTCACCCGCTGACGCCACCAGTAGCACCAGCTCGGCGACCAACCACAGTGCCGCCAGCACCAGCCGCCAGCGCGACAGTCGGGCCGCGAGCACAGACCGGCGCCGGGGATCTTCCAGCGCCACCACCACGCAGGTGCCGAGCAGGGCCATGCCGGCCAACAGCGCTACCACCCTGGGGTAGTCCGATGTCGGGTGGCCGAGCGGACGTGACAGCAGCCCCGCCACCAGCAGACCGAGCACACCGGTGGGTACGGCGGCCAGCAGCCACCACTCGCGTCGGCCTATCACTTCAGCCCCCACCGGCGATACCCACTCGCGTCACGTTCGCCTGCGCCTGCCGCGGAGGGTGAGCACCGCGATCCCGATGCCGAACACCACCACCGCGCCGACGACGAAGGGCCACGCGCTCACGCCACCGGAGCCGCCGGTCGTGCCGGCACTCGGCGCAGATCCCGCCTTCGGCCCGGGGGTGCCGGTGCCCGCCGCGGTCAGCGTGAAGCTGACGGTGCCCGTCACGGGGTGACTATCGGCCGAGATGACCCGGTAGGCGACGGTGTACCTGCCCACCGGCCCGAGTGCGGTCAACGCGACGGCGGCGGTGGCTCCTTGGACGCTGGTGTCGCCCGTGGACCAGCGGTTGCCGTCCGGACCGACCACGCTGAGCGAGTCGAACGAGGTCTGCAGCTCCTCGTTGAAGGTCAGCGTGACCCGCGAGGGCCCAGTCGCCAGCGTGGCTCCGTCAGCGGGGTCGGAGCTCACCAGATAGCTGTGGGCAGAGGCCGGGCCCGCGCCGAGCAGCAGTGCCACGCCCAGCACAGCGGTCACCGCGCCCGTCCGCAGCCACGAGCGCATCAGCTCCGTCCCCGAGCCCGAAGGGCGGCACCGCCGCGGCGTCGAAGGGCCGCTTCGGGGCCGTCCGGCTTCGCCGGCTCGTCCCACTTCACCACCGAGCCGTCGCTGTAGGTCTGGGTTGCCGGCAGGTTCAGGGTCGCCTGTTTGGGCAGCGTGCCCACCGA
>JALYVL010000041.1 GCA_030853285.1 Actinomycetota bacterium
GACTTGGCAGCCCAGGGAGTTGCCCAACAACACGGCGCGGTCCAGGCCAGCGGCGCTCATCCAGTCGGCGAGGTTGTTGGCGAGCTCGGCCAGGCTCAGGGTGTGGGGTGGCTTGGTGCTGTGTCCGAAGCCGGGCAGGTCGGGGGCGAACACGCGGTATCGGGGTGCCAGCAACACCAGGGTGGGCAGCATGTAGCGACTGGAGACCCCGAGCCCGTGGACCAACACCACCGGATCGGTGTGCGGGGCCGAGATCTGTCGTGTTGGGACGCGGGCATGCATCTGCATCCGGGCCGCGCCCACCACCGTCCAGGTGCTGGTGGTGTCGTCCCTACTGCGACGCCGGCTGGGGTCGGGGCGCGTGCGCTCACCTGACATCGGGACAGTGTGCGCCATTGGTGTCAGTGTTCAGGTTAGGTGTGCTGAGTTGACGCGAGAGTTGGCGTGCTCCGGACGTCAGGGTGGGTCGAGTCGAACCCCGGCGGCCTACTCGAAGCGAATACGTGAACGCCGCTCTCCATCGTCGGAATAGTCTGCCCTGCACCCGGTGCTCCACTCTCACCAGTGGCTTGTTCCAGGACTTCCCTTGAACGGCCCGACGAGTTCTGTGGTGATCCATCCACCATAGAAGCCCCCTGGCTGTGGCTGGACCTTCTCACCGTCGACTGTAATTTCGTCGAGCGGGCCGGCGTAGAGCGCGACGCGGTCGGTGAGTTCGGGGTAGCGCGGGTCCGGGGTGGGGTACCACCAGCCGATGTTGTGCAGTGGTTTGGCCTCGGGTACCACCAGGTCGACGTAGCGAGCGGTCCCCTTCCATTCGCACATGGTGTGGCGGTCTGTGGCGGTGAGCAGGCTCGCGGCGAACGCGGCGCGCGGCAGGTAGTAGGTAGGAGGGTGAGTCGTCTCCAGGACGCGGACGACATCGCGGGTGTCCACGACCGTCAGGTTGGCGTGCCGCACCACCACGCGTAGGTCGATGGTCTCGGCGCGGGGCGGACGGGGGTAGTCCCAAACGGATTCGGATGGTCGGGTCGGCATGTTTCCACAGTAGATGCGCGGATCGCTGGCTCTCCCGGGCGCGCTACGGCCTGCCGCCACGCTTGTGACGAGATCCAGCAGCGTTCGTGGGTGACGGACGGACGCACCCACCTCTTCGGGGCAGGTCATCAAGGCACCGGGGACGACATCATTGGTGGATTCAGGCTATTGGTTGCCGTGTACCTCGGCGGCCTCGTCCTGCTGCTCATCGTCGCGGGCAACATTTTCGGGCCTTCCCTAGCCTTGCTCATCTGGGTTCTCTCCACACCCGGGATTAGCGACGTGAGCGCTCGATTCCCCGCAACAGGAAGCCGGTAGCTCCTCGGACGCTAAAAATCGTGACGAGGTTCAGGGCGTGCAACAATGGGTCAGTTTCCGCGGCGTAGGACAGCGAAATTCTTGAGCGATTGAGCGCCGAACGGCCTGCGCGCTGATCGCCTCTTACGCGCGGTGGCACCGGCGCACAGTTTCCGGCAGCCCGAACTCAGTGTGGACGCCTGAGCTGAACGCAACGTGGTCCGGAGGTCGGCGGGTGAGGTCGCCGAGACCGACTGAGCGCGTCAGGGAGTCGTCGAGATCGACAACGTGCGCGTCGCGCAGTGGCCACGGGGGGTGGGCGTTGGGTACATAGAAGGTGCGGCCGAGGTGGCGCACGTGCAGTCCCCAGCGTGCGGTGAGGAACCTGTCGAGGGCGGTGGCCTCCCGCGGGGCGCCGACCCGGATACCGATCCGGCTTGCGGCGCGGGCTCCGGGCCAACGCAACTGGGCAGCGTAGCGGTGCGCTCCATCGGCGGTTGCGGTGTGCCGCATCCGTGCCCACCGGTAGGGCAGGCCGAAACCCAGCCGCGCACCCGCAACAATTAGTGACCGATTCGTGTCCAGGCTGAGGAAGACGATCCCACGCCGACCCGTTTCGTCCACGGAGTACAGCCGCACGTTGGTCTCCAGGAACGTTCCCGCCCACGGCACCCCGGGTCCCCGCCTGACCCCGGCATTGACCATCCGGAACGGGATCAACCCCACGTAGCTGTGACCCTGGAAGGTGTCCGGACGCACCCCCGGTGGCATGAACCTCTGCAGAAGCCTCGGGTCGGTCGCCCAGTGCAGGAACGTCAGGTCGCGCCAGTCCTGGTTCATCATCACCGCGCCCCGCAACACCGGTGCCTGCATAGACACCGGTTCCGGCACACCCTCACCACCCGACAAGACCACTCCGGTCATCCTGCCCGCGCCCCGAGCCCCGCGCCCAGCGACGCACTGATGCCATCCCGCACCTGCGTCAGTGCACCCTGGGGGACCGGGCAACCCAACGTTTACCCAACGTTTTGGACGCGAACCAACGAAAACTGACACCAGTCGTCGTCTGCATCAATCGGTCATATGACCAGGTCAGGGGTGGTTATCGCAAGTCAACGAATACCAACGAAAGCCCCCACCTGAGATGGGACGGGTCGCCGGTTCGATCCCGCCCCTGGCCACCACGACACGCCAGGCCGCGGCACCCTGTCCGGCGCGGCTCATCGGCTCATCGGCTCATCGGGTGAAGGGCTGGCAGCGTACGGCGGGAGAGCCAACGTGTCGGGGGCTGGTGTCGGTGTCGACCTGGGTGGCGACGCCGGCTTGGAACAGCAGGATGATGTCGGACCCGCCGAATTGGAAGTAGCCGAACTCGTCGCCCTTGCTCACCTGGGTGCCCTCTACCGCGGTGAGCACCACCGAGCCGACGTGGGACATCCCGACCGGAACGACAGCGACGATGCCGAGGTCGCCCGCCGGTGAGCCGGTGGTGTCGATGGTGAGCACCCCGCGGGTCTGGGAGAACTCGAAGCCGGTGGTCGTGGCGTCGCTGGAGACGAACTCGTGCTCGACCAGGTCGACTTCCAGGACGACCGTGCCCTGGACGACAAAGGACTCCTCGACCAGGCCGGAGACCGGGAGGTGGAAGCGGTGATAGGCCCAGGGTGGCAGCATGTAGTGCGCGAAGGTCCCACCGGCGAAGGTGTCGGCGTACCGGCTGCCCTTCAGCAGCTGGTCAATCGTGCCGTATGTGTGGGTGCCCTTGAGTGTGGTCGCAGGAATCTCGGACCGCTCGCCGATGTCGTAGGTGTGCTGGAAGGTGCAGTCGGCCGGGGAGGTGACGACGAGGTTGTTGGCCGGGTCGGTGATCGGGCGCAGCCCGGGGTTGAGTTCACGGGCGAAGAATTGGTTGAAGCTCAGCCACCCGCTGGGGGCGTTGGGGCGACCGCCCACGAGCGACTCGCCGACGGTGAACTCGGGGGAGTTCGTGGTGAACGAGTCGAGGATTTCTTGGCTGAAGGATTCCGGGGTATCCAGAAAGGCGCCCCACACCCGGGCGTAGACGGTGCACCACTGCCGGAAGGCGGCGGAGCTCTCGCCGATCGCCTTCCCGTCGCCGTCCTTCTGGTCGATGAGCCAGAAGAAGTGTGCGAGTCGGTCGCTGACCTCCCGCGAGGATGACGTGCCCCCGTCCTGCTTGTGCCAGGCCCGGGCCCCGGACTCCTGCGGAATCCACCGGAGGAACCCGCGCAGGTACTGCTCGTACTCGTCGAGGTCACTGGGCCAGTCGAGGGCGGCGAACAGGTCTGGGTCGAGGTCGGCCTCGGCGCGCTCCTTGGCTCGGCGCACCGACGTCTCGAGCATCCTCGGCAGGCCCTCCTGCGCGGCCAGGACCGTCCTCAACTGCTGGATTATGTCTTCAGGGGCGGTCACGGTTGCTCTCCTCGGTGCTCGGGTCCCGGTCGGGACGACCGGGGGCGAGATGTGGGTTCGGTGGCAGCGACGTGGTCAATGGTGGTAGGTGGGCGGTGAGGTGGATGTGGGCCCAGGAGTTGTTGACGTAGCCCTTGGGGTTCCACAGGTGCACGGGGGATTCGGGTTGGGCGGCGGCGGAGGTGTCCCAGGCGCGGGCGGTGATCGTGGTGTGCCCGGCCGGGATGGTGAGGGTGGTGCGCCAGTGCCGCCACGCCCACGGGCTCGCTTGGTCATCGAGGTCAGCTTGCGTCCAGCTGTGCCCGCCGTCGAGGGATACGTCGACTCGGGCGATGCCGCGGTCGTCCCCGGCGAAGGCGTAGCCGGTGACCTCGATCGGGCCGGCGGTCACGGTGGCGTTGTCGTCGGGGCGCAGGATGTCGGCGTTGACGGCGACCGCGCTGAGCGACAGCCCGTCACCGGGGCCGGCGGTGTCGGGATCGGCGTCGGCGGGCAGCAGCCGGTAGGCGGTGGCCTGGAAGTAGTTCTCCGAAGGCTGGGTTTGGGCGGTGATGGTCTGGACCCATTTGACGCTGCGCGCGCCGATGTGGCCGGGTACGACGACGCGGACGGGGGCGCCGTGCACGCGCGGTAGGGGGTGTCCGTTCATTGCCCAGGCGAGTAGCACTTCCCCGGCTTGGGCCTTTTTCGCGGTGATGGAGGCGCCGTAGGGTTGGGCGGGGTCAGCGAGCTGGGAGACGTCGGGGGCGGTGAACGCCACGTGCGCCGCCTCGGGGCGCAAGCCGGCGACAGCCAGCACGTCGGCCAGGTGAACCCCCGTCCACTCGGCGGTGGAGGTGGCACCCGGTCCCCACGGATCCTCCCCGGGGATGTCCCGAACCTCGATCAACCCGGCGCGGCGGTTGCCTGCGCACTGCAGAGTGGCCACCAGGGTCTGTTCGGTGAACCTTTCGCGGAGCTCGGATAAGGACAGCTCCAGCACACGCTCGACCAGACCGTCGATCCGTAACCGCCAGGTCTGCGGGTCCAGGTCGGGGATCGGCCCGTGGTTACGGCTGTAAAACGAGTCCAGCGGGGTCAGCACCTGATCCGCGAGACTGGCGCGAGGCGGCTCCGCGTTATAAGGGTCCTCCTCGTGCACAATCATGTCCCCGCGCTTGTCCCACAATCCCATCGGGTCTCCCTTCGTCGGCCCGCCCAGGCGGGTGCCGGGTAATCCTGTCAGCGTCCGAGTTTGCGCAGTAGGTCCGCGAGCTGCCAGCGGTCGGTGTCGCTGAGGACGCCGAAGAAGCGCTCCGCGTCTGCCTCCCGGGCCGCCCTGATCGCGCGGCTCAGGCGGATTCCTGCCGGGGTCAAGCCGACGAGCGTCGCGCGACGGTCGCGCGGATCGGGGCGGCGCTCAATGAGCCCGCGATCTTCCAGCCCGTCCACGACCTCGGTGGTCGAGCGGGCCGCGATGTGCAAGTGCTCGGACAGCTCGCTCAGCCGCATGACTCCGTGACGCAAGAGGACGCTCAGTGCCCGCGAGTGCGAGGGTGTGATGTCCCACGGGGCCAGGGTTTCCCGCGACAGCCGCCGCAGGCGCCTGGCGACCCCCCAGAACGCGTCCGGGAGCGTCTCTTCTTCCTCCGCCGCCACGGGGAATAGCCTAACAACCACTCCTGTTATATCCTCACGTTGAGGTACCCTCAGCAAAACGACCAACGAATTGGGGTGCACACGTGGACTCGCCCACCATGCATCGGGGCCGCCGCTCAGGCAGCTCGAGTACCGTCACCGCAGCCGAGAAGACTCAGGCCCGCGAGGTATCCCTGCGCCGCATCGGAGCGCTCTTCGCCCCGTATCGCTGGCAGCTCGCTGTCGTCGTTGCGATCATCGCGGCGTCCTCCATCGTCGGAATGGCTTCACCGTTTTTGTTGCGCGCCGTGATCGACACCGCGCTGCCCACCCGGAACCTGACGCTGCTGGTCTGGCTGGTCATCGGCATGCTCGCCGTCGCCGCGGTTACCGCCGCGTTCGGGGTGATCCAGACCTGGATCAGTACCAAGATCGGCCAGCAGGTGATGCACGGGCTGCGGACCAGCGTGTTCGCGCACCTGCAACGCCAGTCGATCGCGTTCTTCACCCGCACGCGCACCGGCGAGGTGCAGTCCCGCATCACCAACGACATCGGCGGTATGGAGTCGGTCGTCACCTCGACGGCCACCTCCGTCGCCGCCAACCTGACGACCAGCGTGGCCACCGCCGTCGCGATGGTGGCCTTGTCGTGGCGGCTCTCGCTCATCTCGCTGGTTGTGCTGCCGCCCGCGATCTACCTGACGCGCAAGGTGGCACAGATGCGCCGGGCCATCATCACTCAACGTCAGCGCGAGCTGGCCGACCTCAACGTGACCATCGAGGAAGGCCTGTCGGTGAGCGGCGTGCAGCTCAGCAAGACGATGGGTACCGGCCCGTCGATGGTGCAACGGTTCACCGCATCCTCGGCCCGACTGATCGACTTGGAGCTTCGCTCGGAGCTGGCCGGTCGCTGGCGGATGGCGTCGATGAGCGTCATCTTCGCCGCGATCCCGGCGATCATCTACCTCAGTGCCGGCCTGCCGATGACGGCCGGCACCATGACGATCGGCACCCTGATCGCCTTCACCGCCCTGCAGTCCGGGCTCTTCCGCCCGCTGATGGGACTGCTCAACGTCGGCGTCTCGCTGACCAGCTCACTGGCCCTGTTCGCCCGGATCTTCGAGTACCTCGACCTTCCCATCGACGTGGGAAACCCCGCCAACCCCGTCCCAATCGACCCCGCGCGGGCCGAAGGCCACGTGCGTTTTGAGGACGTCACCTTCGCCTACCCGGACAGCGCGACCGCCGCCGTGGCCGGCGTCAATCTGGACATCCCGGCGGGGACCACGCTGGCCCTGGTCGGTGAGACGGGCTCGGGCAAGAGCACCCTCGCCTCGCTGGTCGCGCGCCTCTACGACCCGACGGGCGGCCGCGTCGCCATCGACGGCATCGACGTGCGAGACCTGCGGCTCGCCGACCTCGCCGCCGTGGTCGGCGTCGTGAGCCAGGAGACCTACCTGCTGCACACCACCGTGCGGGAGAACCTGCGCTACGCCAAGCCCGCGGCAACCGATACCGAGATCGAGAATGCGGCACGCGCCGCCCAGGTGCACGAGCTCATCGTCGGGCTGCCCGACGGCTACGACACCATGGTCGGTTCCCGCGGGTACCGGTTCTCCGGCGGCGAGAAGCAGCGGATCGCCATCGCCCGTACGCTGCTGCGCAATCCACGTGTCTTGGTGCTGGACGAGGCCACCAGCGCGCTGGACAACGAGACCGAGCGCGCGGTGCAGCAGGCCTTCGACGCACTCGCCCAGGGCCGGACCACGATCACCATCGCCCACCGGCTTTCCACGGTGCGCGACGCCGACCAGATCGTGGTGATCGACCAGGGTCGGGTCGTCGAGTCGGGAACTCATGACAGCTTGGTCGAGCACAACGGTCGCTACGCCGGGTTGGCCGCCTGAGCACAGGTGCGCGATGGACGCAGCTAGCCGCGGGCGTCCTCGGGAGGAGCTCCGGCGGCGTCGGGGGGATCGAAGCGGCCCGCGGCGCCGTCGTCGGGCAGCACCACCTGCGTGCACCGCGACGAGGCCAGCAGCAGGCCGCTCGCATCGGTGAGCTCGGCCGCGGCGAACACCACCCGCCGGGTCCGCCGAACTATCCATCCCGACGCCGACAGCAGTCCGGGCCTGCTGGCTCGAAGAAACTCCACGCGCAGGTCGGCGGTGAGGAACGCCTGATCGTGGTCGAGCACCGTCCACGTCGCGCCGCCCATTGCCGCGTCGAGCAAGGCGGTCACCAGGCCCCCCTGCACCACGTGACCGGCGCGGGTGGGGAAGGCGTACGCCGGGGTCGCGTCCCACTCGATCGACGCGCTCCCCGGCGCCCAACCGGTGCGCCGGTAGCCCAGCGTCTTCCACAAGTGCGGGGTGTCGTCATCTTCCCTGACCCAGTGATCACCGTCAGCGAACCGGTCGCCGGGAGGGACCTCGGGTGGCGGCAGCGGCACGGGCACAGGGGGCCTCCGTCGAGACAACGGGTGTGAGCGGGACGCATCCAGGG
>JALYVL010000042.1 GCA_030853285.1 Actinomycetota bacterium
GGATCCAGACGATTCGGACGTGCACTGCCAATAGTGGCAGTGCACCTGCCGGGTACTCGAACGGTTGTGCGCTGGTAAAGGGAAGGTAAGGGGCAAAACGGACGTCCGCGATGCTCCCGGACGCCGCGTAACCTCGACGTCCGTGACCACTCCTGAAGCTGACGATCACGACTCCCCGGCAAACGTGCGTCTGGCAAAGCGCTCACTCGTGCGCAACGTATTCGCCTATACCGCCGCGCGGCTGCTGCTCGTCGCCGTATTGGTCGCCGTCATCCTCGGGATCGCGAAGCTTGTCGGGGTGGACATCCCGCTAATCGTGGCGCTGGCCGTGGCCGTGATCATCCAGCTGCCGCTCGCCCATCTGTTGCTCGCCGGGTTGCGCAACAAGCTGACGGCGGACATGGAGGTGGTAGGCGCGCAGCGACGTGCGGACAAGGCGCAGCTACGCGCCCAGCTGCGCGGCGAGGACCCGTCGACGTGAACCCCCTCGGTGCGATTGTCGACCGTTCTGCCCCGCGCACCTGGGTGGACGGGGCCGTGCGGCTGATCGAGGCCGATGCCCAGCGCAGCGCGGACACTCACCTGCTGCGCTATCCGCTGCCGCCCGAGTGGGGCGTGCAGCTCTATCTCAAGGACGAGTCGACCCACCCCACCGGGAGCCTCAAGCATCGCCTCGCGCGTTCGTTGTTTCTCTATGCCCTGTGCAACGGATGGATCGTGCAGGACAGCACGGTGATCGAGGCGTCCTCGGGCTCGACCGCGATCAGCGAGGCCTACTTCGCCCAGTTGCTGGGGCTGCAGTTCGTGGCCGTGATGCCGGCGACCACGAGTCCGTCCAAGATTGCCCTCATCGAAGCACAGGGAGGGACGTGCCACCTGGTGGCCGATCCGGGCACGATCTACGCGGAGTCGCGGCGCCTGGCGCAGGAGTGTGGCGGTCACTTCATGGACCAGTTCACCCACGCCGAGCGCGCCACCGACTGGCGGGGCAACAACAACATCGCCGAGTCCATGTTCACCCAGCTGGCGCAGGAGGAGCACCCGGTGCCGACGTGGGTGGTGGTCGGCGCGGGGACGGGAGGCACCAGCGCGACAATCGGCCGCTACGTCCGTTACCGACGACTGGCCACGCGCTTGTGTGTGGTGGATCCGGAGGGGTCGGTGTTCTTCGACGCCTGGCGCACCAGCGATCCGCAGTTGGCCGCAAGCAGGGGCTCGCGCATCGAGGGCATCGGCAGGCCACGGGTGGAGCCATCCTTCGTGGGGCAGGTGATCGACCGGATGGAACGCGTGCCCGACGCATGTTCGATCGCCACCGCTCGCCACGTCAGTGAGGTACTCGGCCGTCGGGTCGGGGGCTCCACCGGGACGAATCTGTGGGGGGCCTTCGGGCTCATCGCGGGCATGGTGGAGCGCGGCGAATGCGGCAGCGTCGTCACCCTGCTCTGCGACGGCGGTGAGCGCTACGGCGGCACGTACTTCAACGACGACTGGGTGCAGCGTCAAGGCATGGACCTCGCGCCGGCCACCGCGCAGCTGGCAGCGTTCGCCCGCAGTGGTGTCTGGGCGAGCTGACGCGCGCTTCGCGCCTGACTCGTCGGGGTCGCGGCCGGTGCTGGCCTGCCGTGGTGGTGGCGTCGACTGGCCCAGCAGCGCCTGCGAAACCGGGTACGGAGTAACACTTGAGTACCCGCCGTGAGGTAGGCCCGGCCACCGCGTCGCAGTGCGCGTGGCGCCCCCCGCAGGAAGATCATGTCGATGTGCCCAGTCCATGTGGCGCGATCACTCGGCTTCACGGGTACGAGGAGGTCGTATCCGGCCTCGGAACCCGCAACCGCAGCGTCGGCGTCAGTCGGGGGCCGCACGATTCGACCATGTCGGGCACCAACCACCTCACCGTCACGGAACCCACTGTGCACCCGTCTTACGTCCGCTTCATCCTTGACCGTCCGGAGTGCAATGATCGTCGCGTCGGCCTGGCCTTGGCTGCCAGGAGTGGACGAATCGGAGCCATGAAGTCGTCGATCAGCCCGGTCGTGGTGGCCAGAAAGTCACAGCCGACGTGTGATCAATCCGTAGCGCCGTCGTTCACTAGAAGGGGCATGGTTCGTCGTCCTCGAGTGGTTCACCGGTGTGGATGCGCGTGTGGCGAATCTTCTTGAGGTCGATGCGGGTCCGTTGGCGGCGGCGTTCGGCGCGGATGCTCGCAGCCTTGTTCTCGGCGTGGGTGCGGCGCCGCCGTCGGGCCCTGGGGCCGAGGTCGGTGATGTCGCCTGGGTGGATGCCGAGCAGGTCGAGGTATCCGGTGGCCGGGCAATGATAGCGATGCCTGGTGGGCGAGACGTAGTCGATGCTGCGGTCGGGATTGTGGCGCTCGTTCCAGGTGCCGGAATGCTTGATGCGGTGATGGGTTCGGCAGTAGGCCTTCATCCCGGCGGCGGTGGTCTTCCCACCCCGCGACGGATTGCGGTGGTCGAAGGGCTCATCGTGATCGAGGTCGGCGTTCCAGGCCGGAACGTCGCAGTGCGGCCACTGACACGTACCGCACAAGATCCGGATCCAGGCATCCAGCATCGCGTTGGGCCGGTAGACGTAGGCCGAGGCCGGCAACCCGGGGTCACTGCTTCCGGTGCTGTTCGCCTCGGCGGCGGTGCCGGTGTACTCGGCCGCGGCCTGAGCGCGGTCGTAGTGGACGTCGTCGGGCACGTGCACGTACTCGATGTCTGCGTCGTCGGCGAGGGTGCGGGCGTGCTCCGCGTCGATGAGGCCGTATCCGTCGAGGTACGCCGTCTCGTCGTCGACGCCCTCGAGGGTGGAACCGAGCAGGATGACGTGGATCAAGGGTTTACGCGGAGTCGGCACGTTGCCCGAATGTTGCGGGCAGTCCTCGCGGCCGCAAGCACATGGCAGAGAGTCCAGTCCGTCGACCAACGCACCCACCGCGTCCGCCTTGCGTTGCTCAAAGGTGCGCCCATCCGCCGGGCAGGGTGTGTTGGCCAGCTCCCGTAGCCGGGCGTCGAGTTTGCGGCCGTCGGCGGCGGGCAGCGATCCGAACAGGTGGACCATCGCGTCCTCGACCGCGGAGACGCCCACGAACCGTTCGGTGGCGGAGCGGCGGCGCCGTTCCCGCACCCCGGCGGGGTCGATGCGCCCGATGATGGCAGCGATGGCGTTGCGGGCGCGTTGCCCGGTCAACCCGACACCATCGGCACCGGCGGGGGCGAGGAGCTTTTCCAGCGCCAGGCGTTCGACTACGGCGATGTGCTCGTCGGCCACGGTGCGGGTGGACGACGCGATCAGCCCGGCCCGGTAGGCGTCGAGTTTTCCGGCGGCCATGGCCGCCCGTACCCGCGGCAACCGGTGGGCCAACACGGTGCCCAGGTCGATCAACCGGCCTGCCTCGCCGCGGCCCACGGTCAGCGCGGCCCCGACCTCGGCTTCGGCGACTTCCGCCCCGCAGTCGATCTCGTCGCGGGCGGCTTCACACAGGCGGTGCTCGGCGAGTGCGGCGATCACCGCGAGTTTGCGCTCGACCAGCACCGACTCGGCCCGATGCAGCTCGGCCATGGTGTCGATCAGTCCCGCCGGGGACAGCGAGGCGGGACCGGAGACTGCCCCGGGCACCGTCTCCGTCAATGGGAACATAAGTTCGACTATATCACTGTTAGCGGCGTAAATACGACGCCACTGTGCATGACCAATCAAGCCGAGGTGTCGCTCCGGTCACAATTCAGTGGCGCGTCGGGCCGACTCGCCGTCCGGGCGAAGTCCCGCACGGTCACCCCCATCGTCCCACGCCGCCCGTCGATCAGTCCCGCACTCACGGCCGGTGGCCAAGCGAGCCGTTCTCAGCCCACGCCAAGCGCCAGTCCCGTGAGCACCGACCAGCCGAGCATGGCCAGGCCTGTATCGCGCAGCGCCGGGATGAGGTCGAGGCCGAGCGCGCGATGGCGCACCGGCGCATTGGCCTTCGCCGCGAGGGGGAACGCCAGCAGGCCGAGCAACGCCCATGGGGTGCGTATCACCAAGATGAGGCTCACCAGTAACGGCACGGCCAGCAACGCCGCGTGGAGTCCACGGGTCGCGCCATCACCGAGCCGGACGGCCAGCGTTCGCTTGCCGCTCTCGGTGTCCGATTCGATGTCCCGCAGATTGTTGGCCACGAGGACCGCGCTGGAGAGGCAACCGATTGCCACAGCGACCACTACGCCCGTCCAGTCGACGCGCTCCGCCTGCACAAACTGGGTCCCGAGCACCGCAGCGAGTCCAAAGTAGACAAACACGGAGATCTCGCCTAACCCCCTGTAGCCGTACGGGTTTTTTCCTCCGGTGTAGTACCAGGCGCCGGCGATGCAGAACACGCCGAGCAGGATCAGCCACCACGCGCTGGTCAGCGATAGTGCCAGCCCGGCCGCTCCGGCGATGACGAAGCAACCGAGGGCGACCGCCTTGACCGTGCGAGGGGCGGCGACGCGTGAGCCCACCAGGCGCAGTGGCCCGACCCGCTCGTCGTCGGTGCCGCGTATCCCGTCGGAGTAGTCGTTGGCAAAGTTGACGCCGATGATCAAGGACACCGACACCACCAGTGCGAGTACCGCTTTCCACCACACCGGGGAGTCGAGGGAGGCCGCGGCCCCGGTGCCCGCGATGACGGGGGCGATCGCGTTGGGCAGGGTGCGCGGGCGGGCGCCCTCGATCCATTCAGCAAGGCTGGCCATGGGCCGATTGTTTCAGGTGTTGGAACTTTCGGTGACCGCAGTCATCTCTGAGCTGTGCTTCGCGAAGCTGGATGGTCGGTGGCTCTGCTGCGAGGACGAGCATGGTGGCGACCCACCGTGACGGTGCCGGTTACGAAAGCCCGGGCGATCACCGACGCGAGTGCACCAGCGCAGCGAGTGCCCGACGGTCCACCTTGCCCGGCCCACGCAGGGGGAGCCCGCTGAGCAGGTGGAGCTGCTTGGGTGCCGCGGCACTGCCGAGGGCGGCGCTGACGTGCCTGCGTAGCTCGGCCAGGTCGGGCACCGGAACGCCGGCGACGACAAAGGCCACCACGCGCTGACCCCACTGCTCGTCGGGCACACCGATCACCGCGCACTCGCGGACTCCGGGATGGGTGCCCAGCGCTGCCTCCACCACCTGCGGCAACACCGTCAGCCCGCCGGTGGTGATCGCGTCGTCGAGGCGTCCGAGCACGCTGAGCACCCCGCCTTCCAGCGCCCCGGCGTCATCGGTGCGGAACCACCCCGGCTCCGCGAACGCCGGATGCGAAGGCTGGTTGCGGTAGCCCGAGGCCAGCGTCGCGCCCCCGAGCAACACCCGACCCTCATCGAGCCGTACCTGCACGCCGTCGAGGGGGAGACCGTCGTAGACCGAGCCGCCGCAGGTCTCGCTCATCCCGTAGGTGCGCACGACGTGGATCCCGGCCTGTTGCGCGCACGCATGCAGAGCAGGGGGAGTGGCGGCGCCGCCCAGGAGTACAGCGTCGAGCGAGGCCAAGGCGGCGGTGGCCTCGGGGTGCTCCAGCGCGCGGATCAGCTGGGTGGGCACCAGCGAGGTGTAACGACGACCCCGGGGCATCGTCGCTACGGCGTCGACCAGGGCCGCGAGATCGAAACCGGTGAGCACCGTGGGCTCGGTTCCGGCCAGCACGCTGCGCAGCAGCACCTGCATGCCGGCGACGTGGTGGGCGGCCAGGGCCAGCAACCAGGAGCCGGCCCCGCCCAGCCGCGCGTGCGTGGCCTCACCACTGGCACGCAGGGCAGCGGCGGACAGCATTGCCCCCTTGGGGGTTCCGGTGGACCCGGAGGTGGCCATGACCAGCGCGATCTCCTCCAGGATGGGCTCGTCGACGGTAAGCGCACGCTTCAGGCGTGCGGTCTCCCGCGGATCATCGGCGGGAACCGGAAGCCACGCGGGACCGTCGCCGGACAGCGCCGCGGCCAGGGTGGGCAGCAACTCCAGCACAGCCCGGCCGGTGGGTACGGGCAGCGCGCGCAACAAGCGGCTCAACGGACGTCGGTTCGCAGCGGGTGTCCGGGCGGAATTTCCACGAACACCAGCCGCACCCCGTCCGGATCGCGGACCCACATCTCGTCCAGGCCCCACGGCTCGCGTCGCGGTTCGCGGTCGATCGGCACGCCGTTCAGCGTGAGCTCGGCGGCGGTGTCCGCGAGGTCGCGCACCTGCAGCCACACCACTGCGGTGCTGGGCACGTCCTCGTGGCCGGACACCTCCAACAGTCCCTGGCCAGCAAAGAACACCGTGCCGCCCGGGAACTCGCGGTAAACCGCGAGGCCGAGCACGTCACGGTAGAAGTGCACGGACTGTTCGGGGTCATTGGGTCGGAGAATGATTCGGCTGCTGAGGATGTCCACGAGGTCAGAAGTACCAGGGATACGGCGACCAGTCAGGTTCGCGCTTCTCCAAGAAGGAGTCGCGGCCCTCCACCGCCTCGTCGGTCATGTACGCCAGCCGGGTCGCTTCCCCGGCGAACAGCTGCTGCCCGACCAGTCCGTCGTCCTGAAGGTTGAAGGCGTACTTGAGCATCCGCTGCGCCGTCGGTGACTTGCCGTTGATCTCCGCGGCCCACGCGATGGCGGTGGTCTCCAGCTCCGCGTGGTCCGCCACGGCGTTCACCGCCCCCATCTGTTGCATCTCCTCGCCGGTGTAGGTACGGCCGAGGAAGAAGATCTCTCTGGCGTTCTTCTGCCCCACCATCTTCGCGAGGTAGGCCGAGCCGTAGCCGCCGTCGAAGCTGCCCACGTCGGCGTCGGTCTGCTTGAATCTGGCGTGCTCGCGGCTGGCCAGGGTGAGGTCGCACACCACGTGCAAGCTGTGCCCGCCACCCGCCGCCCAGCCGTTGACCACGGCGATGACGACCTTGGGCATGAACCTGATCAGCCGTTGCACCTCCAGGATGTGCAAGCGACCGGCACGGGCCTGGTCCACAGTTTCCGCGGTGCCCCCGGCCGCGTACTGGTAGCCGCTGCGCCCGCGAATCCGCTGGTCACCGCCGGAGCAGAACGCCCACCCGCCGTCCTTGGCGCTCGGCCCGTTTCCGGTGAGCAACACGCAGCCGACGTCAGAGGTCATTCGCGCGTGGTCCAGCGCCCGGTACAGCTCGTCCACGGTGTGCGGCCGAAAGGCGTTGCGCACCTCCGGGCGGTCGAAGGCGATGCGCACGGTGCCGTCGCTGACGTGGCGGTGGTAGGTGATGTCGGTGAGCTCGTCAAAGCCGGCCACCGCGCGCCACACACTGGGGTCGAAGGTCATGCTCGCCAGCCTAATCGGGGAGGATGAGCGGGTGCTCCCACCGATCCCCTCCGCCGTCCACGTGGTGCAGCTGCCCTTGCGGGTGCGGTTCCGGGGGATCGACGTGCGCGAGGTGCTCCTGCTGCAAGGGCCGGCTGGGTGGGGGGAGTTCGCCCCGTTCCCCGAATACGACGACACCGAGGCTGCGTGGTGGTTGGCTGCGGCGCTGGAGTCCGCCTGGTGGGGGCCGCCCGCGCCGTTGCGCGACACAGTCATCGTGAACGCCACGGTGCCCGCCGTGGACGCCGACCAGGTGCCGCAGGTGCTGGCCCAGTTTCCCGGCTGCACAACGGCCAAGGTGAAGGTGGCTCAGCGGGGGCAGACGCTGGCCGACGACCTGGCGCGGGTGGCCGCCGTGCGTGCGCAGGTCGCCCGGGTGCGGGTGGACGCCAACGGGGGATGGACCGTGCCCGAGGCGTTTCAGGCCCTCACCGCGCTGCGGGCGCAGGGTGTTTTGGAGTACGCCGAGCAACCGTGCGCTGGGGTCCCCGAGCTGGCCGAGGTGCGAACGCGCCTCACCGCGGCAGGGGTGCAGGTGCCCATCGCC
>JALYVL010000043.1 GCA_030853285.1 Actinomycetota bacterium
CCCCTCGCCCGCGGCCTGCGCGTTCGGCCAGCGACTGCCACAGCTGGAGCACCCCCAACCCAGCTTCCCGCGACGCCCGCGGCTGCTCGTCGAAGAGCCGATCGGCGATACGCGCCACGGTGGACGCACCGTCCGCACCGGCCACCGAAAGGGGATCGCCGAAACCGGGGTCGCCGGGCATCGCCCGTCGGAAGCGCTGTAGCAGGCTCACGGTTCTCGGGTGACGGTCCACGCCTCGAATACCCAGCACAAAGCGAGCCGCTGCGCTGGGCGGGCTGCTTGCTGGTGGCTCCACAACAGGAAACCTATCCGATGCGACACCGCGGGCGAGAGCGATTCTCTGGCCATGACCCGGCCCAGCCGGGCGATATAGTCGCCTGGTGACCGAGTACCGCATCGACGAGCTGGCCCGACTCGCCGGGACGACGGTGCGCAACGTACGGGTGTATCAGGACCGCGGGCTGCTGCCTGCACCCCGCAAACAGGGTCGCACCGGCTGGTACTCCGAGTCGCATCTGGGGCGGTTACGGTTGATCGGACGCCTGCTCGACCGGGGGTACACCTTCGCCACCATCGCCGAGCTCTTGCTGGCCGTGCAGCAAGGCTGGCGGGTGGAGGATCTTCTCGGTCTCGAGGAAGAAATCGCGCAGCCGTGGACCGATGAGCGGCCGGTGAAAGTGTCGCTGCCGGAGCTGCGCCGCTTGTTCGGCAAACAGACCAGCAAGGCGGTACTCAAGCGCGGGTGTGAGATCGGCCTGCTCACCCGGACGGGCGCGTCATTCATGGTGAACAGCCCGCGTCTGCTCGCTGCGGGCAAGGACCTGGTCGCGGCGGGCATTCCGATCTCGTCGGTGCTGGACATCGCCGAGGCACTGCAGACCGACATGGCAAATGTGGCCAACCGCTTCGTCGAGCTGGTCTACGCGCACGTCCTTCCCGCTCAGGGAGCTCCGCTGCCGTCGACGGAACAGATCAGCGAGATTGCCGCGTTGATCCACCAGCTGCGCCCGCACGCGGCGCAGGCCGTCGACGCGACCTTCGGCCGGGCCATGAGCGACGCGATGTCCCTGGCGTTCGACCGGGCGGCGGCACGTCTCACGGAGAGCAACAACAAGGCATCGGCGGACGCTCGTCGCGGCTAGACCACCGACTGCACCGTGACCCGCTCGAGCTTGACGTTCACCTCGTGCAACTCATCGACCACTGCTGCCATCCGCTCGCGGTTCAGGTGCTGCAGCTCCACGAGCACACCAGCCAGCAGCTCGTTGGTGTGCGTGAGCTGGCCCTTCATGTCTTCAATCGAGCTTTTCAGCGCGCCGATACCCGCGACATCACCAAGCATGAGGTTGATCTCCCTCGTCGTCGACACGCTGCGGGATGCAGCCAGCGTCCGGGCGAGATTAGACCCGCACCCGAACGATGTCCACACGGAGTGTCACGTTCAATGGTGACAGGTCGGTACTGTGGCGAGGTTCGCGCACAACACAGCAATGATGGGACGCACACGATGGGCAAGATGTTGGCCATGGTCGCCACCGCGGGCGGTGCGCTCACCGGCGCGCTGTGGCTGTCTACGGCCCGAGCCGACGCCGCCGCGGTACGAGCGGACCCCGTCGCACCGTCGTTGACCGATCCCGACGTGCCCGGTGAGCAGCGCTGGGTGAGCTCCGCCGACGGGACGCGACTCAACGTGCAACTGCACGGTCCCAAAGATGCTCCCGCCGTGGTGTTCTCGCATGGCTGGACGTGCTCGACGCGGTATTGGAACCCGCAGGTCCGCGCGCTGGGCGCCGACTATCGAGTGATCACCTACGACCAGCGCGGCCACGGGGCCAGTGCCAACAACCGAGGAAAGTACGGCCCCGACGTACTCGCCGACGACCTGTCCGCTGTCCTCGACGCCACGCTGGAGCCGGGGCAGCGGGCCGTGCTGGTCGGACACAGCATGGGTGCGATGAGCATCGTGGCCTGGGCCGGGCGCTATCCGGACGAGGTCGCCGGCCGGGCCGGTGCCGCGCTGCTGGCCAGCACGGGAGTCGACGGCCTGCTCGCGGAGTCGCTCGTGGTGCGCCTGCCCACCCGCTGGCCGCGCGGGGTCGAGGTGGTCGGCCGCAGCGCCCTTGGCATGCCGACCCCCTTGGGCAGACCATCCCCGCTCGCCTACCGCGGTGTGAAGTACGTGGCCTTGTCACCAAAGGCATCGCCGGCGCAGGTCGCGTTCTGCGAGGAGATCGTGCTCGGCTGCCGGGCGCGGGCCCGCGGCAAGTGGGGCTCGGCGCTGTCCCGGCTGGACCTTCGCGACTCGCTGACTCATCTGCGTGTGCCGACCACGGTGCTGGTGGGCAGCGCCGATCGGCTCACCCCGCCCGGACACGCTCGTCGGCTCGCCGAGGCACTCGAACACGACGGGCACCTCGACGAGCTGATCGAGCTGCCCGGTGTCGGACACATGTCCACAGTGGAGGACGCGCCACGGGTGAACGCCGAGATCCGCCGGCTGCTCGACCGGAAATGAGCGTCGTCACTCCCTGAGACGTACCGCACGGTCGTTGCGCCTGCGTATCGACGACCGTGCGGTACCTTTCGGACCCACACGAGAGGAACGTGCGGTGCGAGTGCTGCTGGTCGAGGACGAGCCACGGCTCGGCGAAACCGTCCGGCGCGGGCTGGTGGCCGAGGGATACGTCGTCGAATGGGCGAGCAACGGCCTTGACGGGCTACGGATGGGATCCGACGGCCAGTTCGACGTGATCGTGCTGGACATCATGCTGCCGCGGCTCAACGGCTACGACGTGCTGCGCCGGCTGCGTGAGCGCGAGGTGTGGACACCGGTGCTGATGCTCACCGCCAAGGACGGCGAGTACGACCAGGCGGATGCGTTTGACCTGGGAGCGGACGATTACCTCACCAAGCCGTTCTCCTTCATCGTGCTGATCGCCCGCCTGCGCGCGCTGCAGCGGCGGGGGGCGCCCGCGCGCCCTGCCGTCCTGACCGCAGGCGAGCTGGCGCTGGATCCCGCCCGGCGACGCGTCACCGTGGCCGGCGACGAGCTGGCGCTCACCCCCCGCGAATACGGGCTGCTGGAGTTTTTGTTGCGGCACAAGGACAGTGCGATGACAAAGGCCGAGATTCTGCGCGGGGTGTGGGATGCGCACTACGAGGGCGACGACAACGTGGTCGAGGTCTACGTCGGCTACCTTCGGCGCAAGTTGGACGCGCCACTGGGTCGCACCAGGAACGAGCACAGCTGCATCGAGACCGTGCGCGGCATCGGCTACCGCCTACGCAGCAATACACCTTAGCCGCGCCGTTACTCAGTCGACACAGGGAATGCCGCTGCCGTCGACCGGCAGACCTTGCGGGCCGGCCGGGTCGGTCGTGGTGGTCGCTGCGGCGGGCGGCGGGTTCTTCAGCGCCGCGGCACGCTGCGCCAGGTCTGCGGCGGGAGTGAATCCCTTGCCGAGCACCACACTCACGTGACCAGCAGGCAGCGCGGGATCCGTTGCGGCCACCACGCCCCCCAACAGCGAGGCGATAGCCACCGCATCGGGCTGCGCGCCCGGCCCGTAGCTCACTGCGGTGGTCGCCGCGAGGCTGCCGCCGATGGTTCCTGCCGGAAGGCCGGCCCCCACCAACGCCTCGGAGACCCTGGTGGCCAGCCCCGATGCGCCGTCGCCGTTGAGTACATCGACGGTGGAGGTCAGCGGAGGCGCGACGGCCGCCGGTGTGGCCGAAGTAGGCGGTGCTGCTGGCTCCAGGCCGAACGCCACGCGTACCTCCTTTTGCACCTTGGCGACGTCCACGATGTTGACGTCCTGACCGTCCTTCGTGCCGTAGCGCTCGATGGGCAGCGTCGCAAACTGCACGTTGCCGCCCGTGAGGTTGGTGGCCTGTTGGATGAACGTGCTGATGTCCCAGCCTGCCGAAATGACCACATCGCGCTTGGCGACGTCGAGCAGGCCCTGGAGCTTGCCGATGTTGGTGAAGGTTCCCGCACTGCTGAGCTTGTGCGTGACGGAGGCGAGGAACGCCTGCTGGCGGTGGGTGCGGTCCAGGTCGCCGTTGGTCAACCCGTGGCGTTGGCGGACGAAGGCCAGCGCCTGCGCGGCGTTGAGGGTCTGGTGCCCCGCGGGGAAGTCCGCCCCCGAGTAACTGTCCTGCACCGGATGGTTGAGGCACACTTCGACGCCGTCCAGCGCGGAGGCCATATCGTAGAAGCCGGCCAGGTTCACCTCGGCGAAGTGGTCGATCGAGATGCCGAGGAAGTCCTGCACCGTCTGCACGGTCTCCGTCCGACCGGCTTCACGCCCCGCATTTTCCAGGGTCTTGCGATCCGTGATGCCTTGCTTGCTCATCGCGTCCTCGGTGGCGGCCTTCTTCAGTCCGTACGCTTCCTTGATCTTGACGTGGTCGTTGTTCGGGATGTCGCGCACGGGGACGTAGTCATCGCGGGGGATGGAAAACGCGGACACGGTGCTGCCGTCGTTCGGGATGTGCATGACGATGAGCGTGTTGGTGTTGTAGCCGCCCTCGCTGCCGTCACCGGCGTGCAGCTGATCGAGTATCGCCGGGGGCAGATCGTTGCCGTTCTGGTCCTTACGTGAGTCCAGGCCGACCAGCAAGATATTGACCGAGCCGTCCTTGGATCGCGATGTTCCGGTCGGGGCACCGGTAAGCGCGTTGGACGTGGTGATGCCCTGCGTCAGGTCGCGCAGTGTCGCCCAGGCCACACCCGTCGAGGCCACGACCGCGAAGGACGCCACCACCGCCACCATGCGTCCGAGCGCCACCCATACGCGCGAATGCGAGCGGCGCACCCGACGCCGATGCTGGGGCGCACGAGGGCTCGAGCTGGGGGGCATGCACAGGGCCTTTCCGGGACGGAGCACCCATTATCGTGGAGATCACTGTGATTTTCCTGAGACCGATCAGCGAACGAGGTCTTTGACAATCTGCCCGGGCAGGCGCAGGAGGAACTCGGCACCGCCCGTCGAGGAGTTCCGCACCTCGATGCTTCCGTGGTGCGCCGTGACGATTTCCGCGACAATGGCGAGGCCCAAGCCCGATCCGCCCGCCGAACGGGCGCGGTCGGTGTCCAGTCGCACAAAGCGCTCGAACACCCGGATGCGCTCGCTCGGCGCGATGCCGGGGCCGTCGTCGGAGACAAGCAGCACTCCGTGACTGCCCTCCTGGAACACCTGCAGGTGCACCGTGCTGCGCGCATAGCAGGCGGCGTTGTCCGTCAGGTTGCGTACCACCCTGGCCAGTCGCGCGGCGTCCCCGTACACCCGCACCGGATGAATCGACGCCGTCACGCGCAGCTGGGAGCCAGCGCGCAGCCGGCGGAACTCCGCGTCCACGACATCGTCCAGGTCCACATCGCCCAGGTGCAGCGACAAGCCCCGCTCATCGGCACTTGCGAGCAGCAGCAGGTCCGCCACCAGGTGCCGCATCCGCACCGCCTCGGGCAGCAGAGTCTCCGACACCAGGGTGGCGTCGAGCACCTCCGGGCGGTCGCGGGCCAACTCCAACGCGGCGGTCACCGTCGCCAGCGGGCTGCGCAGCTCGTGCGAGGCGTCCCCCACAAAGCGACGTTGGGCAGCATGGCCGACCTCGATCCGGGTGAGCATGGCGTTCATCGTCTCCGCGAGGCGGGAGATCTCGTCGCGCGCGGCGGGGACGGGGACCCGTTCGGAGAGATCGGCACTGGTGATCGCCGCGACCCGGGTACGAATTCGCTCCACCGAGAGTAGCGACCGCCCCACCAGCGCGTACGTCGCCACGCCTACGACGAGCACGAGCACCGGGATGCCCACCCCCAACAAGAGCGCGAGGACGGTCAGGGTGTGCTCGGTGGTCTGCTGCCCGGCGGCCACCAGCACGGTCAGCTGCCCGGACGGCCCGGAGACCCCCCGGGCAGTCAACCGGTAGTCGTCCGACCTGCCCCCCACCTCGGAGCGACCGAGCTGTTGCTCAACCCCAGGGCCGGGACGGGTACCGGCCAGGGACCGCTGCGGTGCACCCGGCGAGGCAGCGGTGACCAGACCGGCGGCGTCCACCACCTGGATGAGCGTGCTGCGTCCGTCGGTGGCCAGCAGCACCGGATCCAGCTCAGCCGGTGAGTCGGTGACCAGCTGTCGGCTGATGTCCCTGGCGCGAGTCGCGGCTGCGCTGTCCGAGGACGACTCCAGGGAGCTCTTGAGCAGCAGGAGCAGGGCGGCAGCCGCGATGACCATCGCGACCGCCACCACCATCGCGGCGGCCAATGCAGACCGCGTGCGCACCCCCCAGCTGGTCGGCCGCAGCTTTGCTTGCACGTTCCCGACCTCCTCGCCCTGCAGTTCCGCACGGATGCACCCCGCGGCGCGCCTGTCAGCATTGTCTCAGTCGGTGCACAGCCACGGGCCCCCATAATGGGACGCGATGAGTACCGCACCCGCCCCCACTCGGCGCCCACCGCTACGCACCGCGGTGGCGGTCCGTGCCGGGCGCGCCACCGCCTGGCTCTCCCGGCGCACCGGACGCGGCGCGGGCGGCATCATCGGCGGACGCGTCACGCTCGTCCTCGACCCGGACGCTTTGCGCAGGCTCACTGCTGGCCGTCGGGTGGTCGTCGTCACCGGCACCAACGGCAAGACCACCACCACGGCGATGACGGCACTCCTGCTGGGCCGCCTCGGCGACGTGGCCACCAACGCCGACGGCGCGAACATGCCCGACGGCCTCGTCGCGGCTCTCTGTGCCGCACCAGCAGCACCGTTCGCGGTGCTGGAGGTGGACGAGCCCTACGTCCCTGCGGTGATCGACGCCGCCGATCCAGCCGCGCTCATCCTGCTGAACTTCAGCCGCGACCAGCTCGACCGGGTCGGTGAGGTGAGCCACCTGGACGCGAAGCTGCGCGCCGCGCTGGGCCGCCACCCGCAGTGCACGGTGATCGCCAACGCCGACGACCCCGTGGTGGTGTCCGCGGCCGGAGAGGCGAACCCGACGGAATGGGTGAGCGGCGACGCGCTCTGGCTGCACGACTCCACCACGTGCCCGCGCTGCGCCCGGGTGCTGGTGCGCGACGGACGTCAGTGGCGCTGCGAGTGCGGACTGGCGCGGCCCGAGCCGGGCTGGACGGTGAACGACACCGAGCTGTGCCACGGCGACAGCGCAGCGCCCATGACGGTGCAGCTGCCGGGGCGGTTCAACCGCTTCAACGCGGTCACCGCCATCGCCGCGGCGGGTGTGCTCGGCGCCGACCTGGACACCTCGATGACGGTGCTCGCCTTGATGGCACCCGTCGGGGGCCGGTTTTCCACCGTGTCCTTTGCCGAGCGCGAGCTGCGCTTCCTTCTGGCCAAGAACCCCGCAGGCGCCACCGAGAACCTGATCATGCTCAGCGCCACCGATACTCCGGTGGTCGTGGCGATCAACGGCCGCGAGGCGGACGGACGCGACCTGTCGTGGCTCTGGGACGTGCCGTTCGAGGAACTCGCCGGGCGCACCGTCATCGCGACCGGCGAGCGCTGCCAGGACCTCTCGGTGCGGTTGAGCTACGCCGGGGTGGAGCACGAGACGGTCCCTCGGCCCCTGGATGCCCTCCGCGCCGCCCCGCTCGGCGAGGTCGAGGTGTTTGCCAATTACACCGCGTTCCGCGATCTGATCGGCCAGGTGCGCGATGCCGTCTGAGATCACCATCGCGTCGCTGTACCCGAGCCTGCTGGGCACCTACGGTGACCGTGGCAACGCCCAGGTGCTGGCGCGGCGCCTGCAGTGGCGCAACATTCCCGCCCGGATCCTGGAGGTCGGGCTGGACGAGGCGATCCCCGAGC
>JALYVL010000044.1 GCA_030853285.1 Actinomycetota bacterium
TGCCGAGCTGGGTCAGCTCGCGCTGGAACACGCGCTGCCCCTGCACGTTGACGCCTGCATCGGCGGATGGCTGCTGCCCTACTTGCGAGAGTTGGGCGCTCCCGTCGCCCCGTTCGATCTCTCGGTCGCCGGCGTCACGAGCATGTCGGTCGATCTGCACAAGTACGCGTACTGCGCCAAGGGTGCCAGCGTGGTGCTCTATGCGGACGAGGCGATGCGACGCCACCAGTACTACGCCTGCGCCGACTGGACCGGCTACACGATGATCAACACGACGGTGCAGTCCAGCAAGAGCGGCGGACCCTTGGCCGCGGCCTGGGCGGTGCTGCACGCGGTGGGTTCCGACGGTTACCTGGAGTTGGCGGGCCGGGCGTTGCGGGCGCGCGACGCGGTGGTACGCGGTGTGTCGGGCATTGACGGCTTGCGAGTACTGGGCGAGCCGACGATGGCGCTGGTGGCGATCACCGCGGACGACGTCGACGTGTTCTCGGTGTGCGATGAGATGGCAGCGCGTGGGTGGTACGTGCAGGCCCAGCTGGGCTACCGAGGGTTGCCGGCGAGCATGCACCTGACCTTGACCGCCTCCAGCGAGCCCCTGGTACCCGAGCTGCTTGGCGACCTCGCGCACTGCGTCGCGCACGGGCGGGAGTCCACCGTGGATCCTGCGCTGCTGGCCGCCGTGCAGTCGCTGGACCCGGACGCGTTGCCGGAGGACGTGCTCGGTGTGCTGCTGCCGATGGCCGGGCTCGAGCCCGGTGGCGGCCTGCCGGATCGCATGGCGGGCATCAACACCCTGATGGAGGCGATGAGCCCGCGGCTGCGCGAACGCCTGCTCATCGAGTTCCTCTCCGACGCGTTCCGCTTGTGAGTGAAAGTTGGCGGTAGGCCGCCTACTTTCACTCACAAGCTATCCACAGGCCGGCACAAAACCCCGCTTTTCGCCGCGGGAGTCGTTCACGATCGACAGATGAATGCTGCCGTGTCCACTGCGTGGGCACACCTCCTTTGCGAACAAACTGGTTTGGCCACGCGGGAACAGCTCCGTGACCAGGGGGTGACCGACAGAACACTGCAGCGCCGCTGTCGCTCGGGGGTATGGCAGCGGGTATTCCACGGCGTCTATGCCACCACCTCTGGACCGCTGATCCGCCCGGCGCTCTTGACCGCGGCGTTGCTCTACGGCGGCCCATACGCGGTGCTCAGCCACCGCACCGCAGGCGAAGAGTGGCGCATGCTTGCACCGGAAACATCAATGCCCGTACACATCACGCTGCCGTATGGGATGTCGGCCGTCAGCCAGCCGGCTGTGCGCGGTCAGTACGGTGTGTTGCACCCAGGGGTCGTGGTGCACCGCTCCCGCGCGTATCGACACATCCTGGTGTCGACCGAGCCGCCGCGCACCTCACGCGCAGACACGGTGCTCGACATGGCTGTTGCGGAACCCACTGCGCACCAAGCCGGCCGGCTGATGGTGGCAATGACGACGGGTAGCGGAGTACGGCTACCCGAACTTCGACGTCAGCTTGACCTGCGTCGGCCGCGGAGGTATCGACGCATGCTCGTCGGTTCGTTGACACTCATGGCCGAGGGGGTCCAGTCGGCGCTGGAGCACCGGTACGCCGTCGATGTTGAGCAGGCGCACGGGCTACCGTCCGGCCGCCGCCAGTCTCCGGTCGTGGTCGACGGTCGAACCCTCTGGGAGGACGTGGTGTATCCCCAATGCGGCGCCGGCCTCACGGTGCGTCTCGACGGCCGCCGGTACCACTGGGCGGCCGAGACCGTGTTCACCGACCGACGGCGGGACAACGCCGCGGAACTCGAGGGGCGCCCGCGACTCGTCTATGGCTGGGACGAGGTAACCATGCGCCCGTGCCGCACGGCGCACGAAATCGGCACCGTCCTGCGTCGTGAGGGCTGGACCGGCCGAGCCCGGTGCAGCAAGTGCTTGTGAGTGAGACTTGGCGGCCTACCGCCAACCTTCACTCACAAGCGAAGCGCAGGCGCTGGCCGGGGCGCACCTGGGCCGCGCGGTCCACGTCACCATCGCACACCACCGCGATCACCGGATAGCCGCCGGTGACCGGATGATCGGCGAGAAAAAGCAGTGGCTCACCGGACGGCGGAACCTGCACGGCGCCACGCACGAGCCCCTCACTGGGTAGCTCCTCGTGGCGTGCGCGCTTCAGCGCCTGTCCCTCCAGGCGCATCCCGACCCGGTCGCTACGTTCGGACGCCGTCCACATGGTGCTGAGCAGCCGCTCGGGGTTGCACACCCAGTCCGCACGGGGGCCCAGCACCACTGACAACACCACCTCTCCGGCCTCGGGCGGGAGCACCGGCGCCAGGTCTACTTGCGGATACTGCGCGGGCGGGGCGCCCACCGGCAACACCGTCCCCGCGCTCAACGGCGCCGGCCCGACCCCGGACAGCGTGTCGGTGCTCCGCGAGCCCAGCACGGAGGGCACCGTGATCCCGCCCCGCACGGCCAGGTAGGTGCGCAGCCCGGCCGCTGGTGGGCCAAGACTGAGCTCGCCGCCGTGCGGGAGGCGGAAGACGCCAGCGTGACCCGTCGGCGTGCCGTTCACCTGCGCTGGCGCTACGGCGCCGGTCAGGGCCAGTACGAGCTCACCGTGGGCTCGCACCCGGAGCCCACCAAAGGTGGCCTCGATCCCGGCCGCCCCCTCGTCGTTGGCAACCAGTCGGTTGGCCAGGCGCAGCGCGGACCGGTCGGCGGCCCCTGACCGTCCCACTCCTTGCGACGCCCATCCCGGACGGCCGAGGTCCTGCACCAACGCCAGCGGTCCGGTGGCCAGCACACGCAGCGCCCTCACACGGACACGTCCACAAAACGGACGGTCCCACCCGGCTGCAGCAACGCGGGCGGCCTCCGCTGAACATCCCACAACACGACGTCCGTGCGTCCGATGAGCTGCCAGCCCCCGGGCGACGTCCGCGGGTACACGCCGCAGTACCCCCCGGCCAGGCCCACGGAGCCGGCCGGAACCCGCGTGCGCGGCTCGGCGCGACGTGGCACCTGCAGGCGCTGGTCACCGTCGTGCAGATAGGCAAACCCGGGCGCGAAACCGACGAAGCCCACCCGCCACACCGTGGCCGTGTGCGCCCGAATCACCTGCGCTACCTCCAGACCGGTGCGTCGCGCAACCTCGGGCAGGTCCACCCCGTCGTAGACGGTCGGTATCTCGACCTGCTCCGATGCTGTCGTCACGGGCGTCCCGACGGTCAACGCCTCCAGCGCGCGACGCACCCGCTCCAGGTCGACACCTGCGGCTGCCTTCACCAGCACGGTGCACGCGCCGGGAACCGCGTCCCGCACTTCCGGCAGCCGCGCTGCGGTCTGCGCGTAAGCCAACGCCTCGTCCAAGCGACCGAACTCGAGCAGCAGTGCCCGGTCACCCATCGGCATGGTGCGCAGTCCGTCAGCCATGAGCGAATGCCTCCACCGCAATCCCCGCGTCGAGCAGCGCGTGGCGCACGGCCTTCGCCATGGCTACCGCGCCCGGCGAGTCACCGTGGACACAGACCGACTCAGCACCTACCGCCACGTCGCTCCCGTCCACGGCGGCCACCACACCCTCGGTCACCATCCGAACCACCCGCGCGGCCACCTCGCCGGGGTCGTGCAGCACCGCACCGGGCTCCGCGCGCGGCACCAGGCGCCCGTCCGGAAGGTATCCCCGGTCGGCGAAGAACTCCGGCACGGCGCGCAGGCCTGCGACTCGCACCTCGTCCAACAACAGCGACCCGGGCAAACCGAGCACGGGCAGGGCCGGATCGTACGCACGAACCGCGGCCGCCACGGCCCTGGCTTGCCCCTGGTGATGGACCACCGCGTTGTACAGGGCACCGTGCGGTTTCACGTACCGCACCCGGGTACCGGACACCTGGCACAGTGCGTGCAACGCGCCGATCTGGTACACCACGTCGTCCGTCAACTCGGTGGGAGTCACATCCATGAAGCGGCGCCCGAAACCTACGAGGTCGCGGTAGCCCACCTGGGCGCCCACCATCACACCGTTGTGAGCTGCCATCCTGCAGGTCCGACGCAGCGTCGAGGGGTCTCCGGCGTGAAAGCCACAGGCCACGTTGGCACTGGTGACGGCGGTCAGTACTGCCTCATCGTCGCCGAGCACCCAGCGACCGAACGACTCACCCACATCGCTGTTGAGGTCCATGGACCTCAGTGTGCTCGCCCATGGCACTATCGAGACTGTGACTCCACTGCGCAAATTGGCCATCGCTCTCACGGCTCTGGGCTGTGCCGGCCTGCTCGGCTGCAGTTCGAGCAGCAAGACTCCGGTCGCCCCGGCACTTCCGCCGGCTTCGGTGAGCGCTTCGGCGAGCAGCGATTCCTCAGCTTCCCCCGCGCCCGCCGCGCCGTCCGGATCCGCGGCAGCGCCGTCGACCGCGCCGAACGCCAGCGGTATCCCTACCTCAGGTGTCGCAGTGCCACCGCCTCCGGCGAAAACGACCGGCGCGCAGGCGAACCCGACTGGAGCAGCCCAGCCTCCCGCAGCCAAGCCTCCTGCCGCGCAGCCCACCGCGACCAAGCCCGGCTCGGTGCCGCTCCCCTCGGGCGGCGACCCGGCCAAGGCGGTCGCCGACGCCGGGCCGAAGGGCCAGGACTACCTCCAGGCTCTGCGGGCTGCCGGGGTACCGGTCCAACCGGGCCTCGAAGGGATCTACATCCTGTTCGCGGACGCCACCTGCGACGCCAAGGCCAAGGGCACGTCGCGGCAGGACATCCTCAGTCAGTTCAGCCAGATCGGCCCCATGCTTGCGCCCGGCTCGAAGTTGTCGCAAGACCAGATCTCCAACGCGTTCGTGACCGCCGCCGAGCAGCACATCTGCTGAGTCGGACCGTCCGAGCTACCGTCACGCCATGGATGCCGCCGACTGGGACGCCCGCTACACCGACAGTGAGCTGGTCTGGGGTGCACCGCCCAACCGCTACGTGGTGGAGCACACGACCGCGCTGCCGATGGGGCGCGCGCTCGACCTGGCCTGCGGTGAGGGGCGCAACGCGCTGTGGTTGGCCACCCGCGGCTGGCAGGTGACCGCTCTCGACTACTCCGCTGTCGCCCTGGGCAAGGGCGCCGAGGTGGCTGCGCGGGCGCCCCAAGCGGTGACCTCGCGACTGGACTGGCAGCACGCGGACGTCACCACCGCCGAATTCGACCACGCGTACGACCTTGCGCTGATGATCTACCTGCATCTGCCTGCCGCCGATCGTCGCGCACTCATCCCCCGTGTCTGCTCCGCGCTGGCTCCTGGCGGCCGCATCGTGGTCGTCGCCCACGACCTCATCAATCTCACGGAGGGCTACGGCGGCCCACCTGAGCCAAGCATCCTGTTCACGCCCGATGACGTGCTGGCCGAGTTGCCCGCCTGCATGACGCCGGTGACGGCTGGACGGCCGCACCGCGACGTCGAGACGACCGAAGGTACCCGAACCGCCATCGACGCCGTGGTGGTTGCCACAAAGATGAACGCGCGCTAGCGCTTGCCGAAGTTACCGACCAGTAATATCCTGGTTGTTACCGGCGGGTAGGCAGTGGTGTCTGCGCGCACCGACGAGTGGAAGAGCAACACGATGGGTCACTACAAGAGCAACCTTCGCGACATCGAGTTCAACCTCTTCGAGGTGCTCGGTATCGGTGACCGCCTGGGCCAGGGCCAGTTCGCCGACCTGGACGAGGAGACCGCGCGCGACATGCTTGCGCAGGTACGGACCCTCGCGGAAGGCCCACTGGCCGAGTCTTTCGCCGACGCCGACCGGCACCCTCCGGTGTTCGATGCGGCCACCAACACCGTGAAGCTGCCCGAGTCGTTCAAGAAGTCCTTCAAGGCGCTGTGGGACGGCGAATGGTACCGAATGGGGTTGTCCGAGGAAATCGGCGGCATCCCGGCCACCCGCACCCTGGTCTGGGCCATCGGCGAGCTGATTCTCGGCTCCAACCCGGCCGCGCACATGTACATGGCGGGCCCCAGTTTCGCGCAGATCGCCTACGACTGCGGCACCGACGAACAGAAGAAGTGGGCCGCGTTGGCCGTCGAGCAGGGCTGGGGCGCCACCATGGTGCTGACCGAGCCGGATGCCGGGTCGGACGTGGGGGCCGGACGCACCAAGGCCATCAAGCAGGACGACGGCTCGTGGCACATCGAGGGCGTCAAGCGCTTCATCACCTCGGCCGAGAACGACCTGTTCGACAACATCTTCCACCTGGTGCTGGCCCGCCCAGAAGGCGCGAAGGCAGGCACCAAGGGTCTGTCGCTGTTCTTCGTGCCCAAGTACCACTTCGATGCGGAGAGCGGTGCGCTGGGCGAGCGCAACGGCGTCTACGTGACCAACGTGGAACACAAGATGGGCCTCAAGGTCTCGGCCACGTGCGAGCTCACCTTCGGTGCCACCGACGTGCCGGCTCAGGGCTGGCTGGTCGGCGAGGTGCACGACGGCATCGCGCAGATGTTCAAGGTCATCGAGAATGCCCGCATGATGGTGGGCACCAAGGCCATCGCCACCCTGTCCACCGGCTACCTGAACGCGCTGGACTACGCCAAGGAGCGGGTGCAGGGCGCCGACCTGGTCCAGATGACGGACAAGACGGCGCCGCGAGTCACCATCACCCACCACCCCGACGTCCGCCGCAGCCTGATGATGCAGAAGGCCTACGCCGAGGGCCTGCGGGCGGTGTATTTGTACACGGCGTCTTTTCAGGACGAGATTATCGCCGGCGAAGGCGACATCACCCTGGCGGAGAAGGTCAACGACCTGTTGCTGCCCATCGTCAAGGGTGTGGGCTCCGAGCGGGCTTACGAGCAGCTTGCACAGAGCCTGCAGACCCTCGGTGGCTCTGGATACCTGCAGGACTACCCCATCGAGCAATACATCCGCGACGCCAAGATCGACACCCTCTACGAGGGCACCACGGCGATCCAGGCGCAGGACTTCTTCTTCCGCAAGATCATCCGCGACAAAGGGGCCGCACTCGGTTATATCGCCGGCGAGGTGCAGCAGTTCATCGAGTCCGAAGCGGGCAATGGCCGGCTCAAGGTCGAGCGCGCCTACCTGGCGACGGCACTGGGTGACGTGCAGGCGATGTTGGCGGCGATGACCAACGACCTGATGGCTTCGCAGGAAGACGCCATGAACCTGTACAAGGTGGGCCTGTCCAGCGTCCGGCTGCTGATGAGCGTGGGCGACCTGCTGATCGGCTGGCAGCTGCTGCGCCAGGCCGAGGTGGCCCTGCGCGCCCTCGGTGGCGAGGTCGGCGCGAAGGACACCGCGTTCTACAACGGCAAGGTCGCGGTGGCGTCGTTCTTTGCGAAGAACGTGTTGCCCGAGCTGTCCGCCAGCCGGGCCATCGTCGAGAACGTGGACAACACGATCATGGAGCTGGACGAAGCCTCCTTCTGACCCGCTTGCCAACGGGCACTGGAAAGCTCCGCGCCGCCACCAAGTCGGGGTAGGTGGCAACGCGGAGCTGACTGGTTCATCGGAACCGGAGCGTGCGGCGTTACACGCAGCCCATCCCCCAACGCGTCAACGATGCACGACAGGTCGGGAAGCCCGACGGGGTCTGACCGGGTTCCCGAGGCGAACCCGCGGAAAGAATCCGCCGACGGTGTTGAAGACGAAGGACCGGTATGAGGATGTACGAGGCAGTGTTCAACGATGAGGTGATCGCCCGCAGCGCGGCCACGGTGGTCGTGGAGGGCAACCACTACTTTCCACCCGACTCGATCCACCCAAAGTTTATGCACCGCACCCG
>JALYVL010000045.1 GCA_030853285.1 Actinomycetota bacterium
ATGGAAGACGGGGGTGTGGGTGGCGTCGAGCTCGTCCGTGCGGAAGGTACGGCCGGGACACACGACGAACAGCGGCAGGTCGCGCTCCAGCATCGACCGCACCTGTACCGGTGAGGTGTGCGTCCGCAGCACCTGTCCCGATCCCTCGGGCGCGACGTAGAAGGTGTCCTGCATGGTGCGGGCCGGGTGGTCGGGCAGGAAGTTCAGTGCGTCGAAGTTGAAGTGCTCCACCTCGAGCTCAGGACCCTCGGCGACCTCCCACCCCATGGCCACGAAGACGTCGGCGACGCGCTCGGACAGCGCGGTAATGGGGTGTCGGGCACCGCGGGGCTGGCGCTGCGCAGGCAGCGTGACGTCGATGGCCTCAGCCTCGAGAACTGCGGCGTCACGCTCGGCGAGCAGCTCGGCGTGCCGTTCGTCGTAGGCCTGCTGAGCTGCGGCGCGCACTTGGTTCACCCGCTTGCCCGCGTCTGCTCGGGCGGCAGGTGGCAAGGCCCCGAGCTCGCGGCGGCCGAGCATGACCGGGGAGCGGTCACCGAGGTGCGCGATCCGGGTTTCCGCCAGTGCCTTCAGGTCGGGCGCCCCCGCGAAGGCCGCCACGGCGTCGCGCCCTGCCTGCTCCAACGCGTCCGGGGACAGCGCGGCGACCTGCTTGGGGTCATACGGATCGTTGGTGGCGGACACGGCGGACATCCTAGTTGTGCGGTCGTCCCGGATCGCGTTCAGCGGCCTCGACGTGGCTCAGGTGCGGCAAAAACAACGGTGCGGGCCCTGCATGCGACGGCACGGGGCTCAGGAGCGTGCGGTGCCGCGCTGGGCGCGGGCACTCGCGTACAGGCACAAGGCCGCTGCGGTCGCCAAGTTCAGGCTCTCCGCGCGGCCGTGGATGGGTATCCGCACCCGACGGTCGGCGGCTGCGGCGATGCTCGACGGCAGACCGTGGGCCTCGTTGCCGAACAGCCACGCCGTCGGCTTCCCGAGCAGCCCCTCGGCGTCGTCCAGATCCTGCTCACCGTCGGCGGCGGCAGCCAGGACTTGCAGACCCGCGGTGCGCGCGAGTTGCACGGCACCCAACGCATCCCGGTACCGGACCAGCGGTAGGTGAAAGATGCTGCCGGTGCTCGCCCGCACACACTTGCCGTTGTGCACGTCGACACTGTCCCCGGCAAGCACCACGGCGTCAGCTCCTGCCGCATCGGCCACCCGGATGACGGTGCCCGCGTTGCCCGGCTCTCCAGCGTCGACGAGCATGGCGACCAGCCGCGGCGCATCCTGGAGCGCCCGATCCAGCGGTACGTCCACGAGGTCACACACCGCCACCAAGCCCTGCGGGCTCACGGTGTCCGACAGTGCGGCGGCGGCGCGCGCGGTCACCACACCGACCGGAATGCCGTTGCGCTCGACGGTCGCCGCGAGATCCGGGTGGCGGGCGATGGCCTCGGCGGTGCAGAACAATTCACGGACCACATCCGCAGCCAATGCCTCACGGACCGCCTGCGCCCCTTCGACGAGGAACCGGGCTGCCTTACGACGGCCGATCCCACGGTGCAGCTTCACAGCGGAAACGACCCGCGGAGTCCGTTCGGTGAACGGCTGGGCGGGTCGCTGCCGGGCTACGAAGTGACCGCTCAGGCCGCATCCTCTTGCTGGGCCGACTTGGGCGCGTTCACGTCGGCGGGCACGTGTGCCTTGGCGATCTCCACCAGCCCGGCAAACGCGGCGGGGTCGGCGACGGCCATGTCCGCCAAAACTTTGCGGTCCACCTCGAGCCCCGATGCCTTCAGGCCCTGGATGAAGCGGTTGTAGGTCATGTCGTTGGCCCGGGCCGCAGCGTTGATGCGCTGGATCCACAGCTTGCGGAACTCACCCTTGCGCGCGCGGCGGTCGCGGTAGGAATACGTCATCGAGTGGAGCATCTGCTCCTTGGCCTTGCGGTACAGCCGCGAACGCTGCCCGCGGTAGCCGGCTGCCGACTCGAGCGTCGTGCGTCGCTTCTTCTGGGCGTTGACTGCCCTCTTCACGCGTGCCACTGGTAGGTCCTGTTCGATCTCGGGGGCGTGCAAACGCCCGAATGTGCGGGGGTGACCGTCAGCGCGAAGGGCGCGCTGTGGCCGTCACTGGTGGCGGAGACTCAGATACCGAGCAAGCGCTTGATCCGGCCAGCGTCACGCGAGTCGACGTTGGTGTTGCCGTCGAGACGACGAGTGCGCTTGGTGGCCTTGTGCTCCAGCAGGTGCCGACGATTGGCCTGCTCGCGCATGAGCTTGCCGGTGCCGGTCACCTTGATGCGCTTGGCGGTGCCTTTGTGGGTCTTCATCTTGGGCATGAACTGTCCTCATTCATCGTGGTGGGAGCGCATGGGCGCTAGGAGGCTGACGACTGTTCGGCGGGGGCGACAGGCGCCGGTGCCGCCTCAACAGGCGGTGCGGCGGCGGGCGCAGCCTGTGCGGCGGGAGCCTCGGCGCCGAGTTGAGCCTTGACCCTGGTCTTGGCGCCCTTGTGCGGCGCCAGCACCATGGTCATGTTTCGTCCGTCTTGCTTGGCGGAGGTCTCGACGAAGCCCAGATCCACGACGTCGGCGCCCAGTCGCTGGAGCAAGCGGAACCCGAGCTCGGGCCTGGACTGCTCCCGGCCACGGAACATGATCGTGACCTTGACCTTGTGTCCCGCCTCGAGGAAGCGAACGACGTTGCGCTTCTTCGTCTCGTAGTCGTGGATGTCGATCTTGGGCCGGAGCTTCTGCTCCTTGACCACCGTCATCTGCTGGTTCTTGCGGGACTCGCGCAACTTCTGCGCGTTCTCGTACTTGAACTTGCCGTAGTCCATGAGCTTGCAGACCGGCGGACGGGCCTCGGGAGCCACCTCGACCAGGTCGAGGTCGGCCTCCACGGCCAGGCGGAGTGCATCTTCCACGCGCACGATCCCCACCTGCTCCCCGTTCGGCCCAACGAGGCGCACTTCGGGAACACGGATACGGTCGTTGATGCGGGTCTCAGCGCTGATGGGGCCTCCTCGGTTCGGCGTACTTGACGTAGTAATCAACGACCACGCTGAACCGGGCATTCCACGACGAAGGCCCCGACACCAGTCGGTGTAAGGGCCCGTTGCCGACCGGTCCAGGCCTCCCACCGGGAGACCAACGCCCCGACTGCTCGGGCGGGACCGGACCTACGCGTGCTGACGCGGAGGTGGGAGCGGGCTCCACTTGCTGCCCCCAGTGCGTGCCGGGGGCGGTCGTAGGTGAAATGGTACCAGGCATGACCGATCTGCCCTACCCCGAACCGACTGCCGAGGCGCGCGAGCTCGCCGAGGTCCCGGCGGTAGAGGTGATCAGCCGCGCCGCAGTGATGTTGATGAGCTCAGCAGCCGAGAAGCTCGGACTTTCCGAAGCCGACCCAGACTCGAGCCCGCATCGTGACCTGGACGAGGCCCGCCGCGTGATCACCGCCCTCGCCGGGCTCATCACCTCGTCGGTGGAGTATTTGGGGCCGCACGCCGGTCCGCTACGGGATGGGCTGCAAGCCCTGCAACGCGCATTTCGAGAGGCATCGGCCGACCCCGACGAGCCGGGCATGGGCCCGGGCGAGAAGTACACCGGTCCGGTGTACTGACGCTAGGTGCGTTTGGTCCGTCGGGCTGAGCCGCTGCCCTCGTCGAGCGTGAGTCCGATCAGCTGTCCCGAGATCCTGGTTCGGCGCAAACGCTCAAAGGTCTCTGCGGAGAGGTCTGCCGGCAACTCGACCAAGCTGTGATCCGCTTGGATATCGATGTGGCCGAAGTCAGCGCGCGTGAGGCCGCCCTCGTTGGCGATGGCCCCGACGATGGAGCCGGGCGAGATCTTGTGCCTGCGGCCGACGCGGATGCGGTAGGTCGCCATCGGACCGCCCGTCGACGTTCTGGACTTCCCGCCAGTCCGGGGTGGCTTGTCTCCTCGGACGGGCGCGGCGTGTTCCTTGGGACGCTTGGCCGCAGGTGGCTCCGGCTTGAGCAAGAACGACTCGCCGTCCTGGGACAGTACGGCGAGCGCTGCGGCAATGTCGTTCAGGGACACGTCGTGCGCTTGCTCGTAGTCGTCGATGAGGCGGCGGAACAAGGGCAGCTCCGCGGAGTCCAGGCTGGCGGTGATGGTGTCGCCGAAGCGGGCGACCCGGGTGGAGTTCACGTCGTCGATCGAGGGCAGCGCCATCTCGGTGATCGGCTGCCGAGTCGCCTTCTCGATGGCGCGGAGCAGGTGCCGCTCACGGGCGGTGACGAACAGGAGGGCATCCCCGGAGCGTCCATAGCGACCGGTGCGACCGATCCGGTGGATGTAGGACTCGGTGTCGTGCGGAATGTCGTAATTGACGACGTGGCTGATGCGTTCGACGTCAAGACCGCGGGCGGCCACGTCCGTGGCGACCAGGATGTCGATGTCGCCCTTGCGAAGCTGACCGATGGTCCGTTCGCGTTGGGCTTGCACGATGTCGCCGTTGATCGCCGCTGCCGAGTGCCCCCTGGCTCGCAACCGCTCCGCCAGTTCCTCGGTGGCCTGCTTGGTCCGGACAAAGACGATCATCGCCTCGAACGGCTCCACCTCGAGAACCCGGGTGAGCGCGTCGAGCTTGCGCTGACCGGCGACCTGGATGAACCGTTGCCGGGTGTTCGCGGCGGTGACGGTTTTCGTCTTGACGGTGATCTCGGCGGCGTCGGTGAGATAGCGCTTGGCAATGCGGCGAATCTGCGCAGGCATGGTCGCCGAGAACAAGGCGACCTGCTTGTCGTCGGGGGTATCCGCGAGGATCGTCTCGACGTCCTCCTGAAAACCCATGGCCAGCATCTCGTCCGCCTCGTCGAGCACGAGGAAGCGGAGCTCGGTCAGATCGAGCGTGCCCTTGTTCAGGTGGTCGATCACGCGCCCCGGGGTACCGACCACGACGTGCGCGCCGCGACGCAGCCCGGCCAGCTGTATACCGTAGCTCTGCCCACCGTAGATCGGCAGGACGTGCAGCCCGGACAGGTGGCGGGCGTACTTGCCCACTGCCTCGGCCACCTGAATCGCGAGCTCCCGGGTGGGGGCCAAGATCAATGCCTGCGGCGTCTTTTGGCTCAGGTCGATACGAGACAGGATCGGCACCGCGAACGCCGCGGTCTTACCGGTCCCGGTCTGCGCCAGGCCCACCACGTGGCGGCCCTGCATGAGCGGCGGAATGGTGGCCGCTTGGATGGGCGAGGGGCTCTCGTAGCCGACGTCGGTCAGCGCGTGGAGTACCCGCTCGTCGATTCCGAGGTCGGCAAAGGCAAGCTGCGGCTCGTTATCGTGTTCAGTCATCGGTAGAGCAATCTAGTCGCCCGGCGCGCTTGTCCTGACGCAGTTGCCTCGATCATCGCGGTGAGAGGGCTACCTTGGCGCGGCGCTTGCTGGGTCGGGACGGCTCCGGCATCGCCACCTCGTCCGGCTTGAGCGTCTGCAACAGGAACTGACCGGTGTAGCTGGCGGCGACGGAGGCGATGTGTTCCGGGGTGCCCTCGGCGATGAGGGTGCCGCCACCTGCCCCGCCCTCCGGCCCCATGTCCAGCACCCAGTCAGCGGTTTTGATCACGTCCAGATTGTGCTCGATGATGATGACCGAGTTCCCCTTGTCGATGAGTCCGTTGACCACGCCGAGCAGCTTGCGGATGTCCTCGAAGTGCAGCCCGGTGGTGGGCTCGTCCAGCACGTACACGGTGCGCCCGGTCGACCGTTTCTGCAGCTCCGAGGCCAGCTTGACCCGCTGCGCTTCTCCGCCGGACAGCGTGGGTGCGGGCTGGCCGAGCCGCACATAGCCGAGCCCCACGTCCACCAGCGTCTTGAGGTAGCGGTGGATGGAGTTGATGGCCTCGAAGAACCCCGCCGCCTGCTCGATGGGCATGTCCAAAACTTCGGCAATGGTCTTGCCCTTGTAGTGCACCTCGAGGGTTTCCCGGTTGTACCGGGCGCCGTGGCAGACCTCGCAGGGCACGTACACGTCGGGCAGGAAGTTCATCTCGATTTTCAGGGTGCCGTCCCCGGAGCACGCCTCGCAGCGGCCGCCTTTGACGTTGAAGGAGAAGCGGCCGGGCTGGTAGCCCCTGACCTTCGCCTCCACAGTGGAGGCGAACAGGGTGCGGATCTTGTCGAACACCCCGGTGTACGTGGCGGCGTTGGAGCGCGGGGTGCGACCGATAGGCGACTGGTCGACCTGCACGAGCTTGTCCAGCTGGTCCAGACCGTTGACGCGGGTGTGCCGGCCGGGGACCTGCCGGGCACCGTTGAGCTTGTTCGCCATCACCGTGGCCAGGATGTCGTTGACCAAGGTGGACTTACCGGAGCCGGAGACGCCGGTGACCGCGACGAGCACACCGAGCGGGAAGCTGACGTCGATGCCGTGCAGGTTGTGCTCACGAGCGCCGACCACCGTGACTTGGCGCTTGCGGTCGATCTTGCGCCGCTTGACCGGCAGCGGGATGGCTTCGCGGCCGGACAGGTAAGCGCCGGTGATCGACTCGGTGTTGGTGAGCAGGTCGGCGTAGGTGCCGCTGTGCACCACCCGACCGCCGTGCTCCCCGGCCCGGGGGCCGATGTCCACCACCCAGTCGGAGTGCCGGATGGTGTCTTCGTCGTGTTCCACCACGATCAGGGTGTTGCCGAGGTCGCGCAGCCGAGTCAGGGTCTCGATGAGGCGTCGGTTGTCCCGCTGGTGCAGACCGATGGAGGGTTCGTCGAGCACGTAGAGCACCCCGACCAGCCCGGAGCCGATCTGAGTGGCCAGGCGGATCCGTTGGGCCTCGCCACCGGAGAGGGTGGCGGCCGCGCGGTCCAGCGACAGGTACTCCAAACCGACGTCGAGCAGGAAACCCAGCCGAGCCTGGACTTCCTTGAGCACCTGCCCCGCAATCATCTCCTCCCGTTTGCCCAACTGCATCGCGTTGAGGAACTGGGAGCAGTCGGCCACCGACAACGCACAGACCTCGGCGATGGAGCGGGCCTGGGCACCGTGGCCCATGGTGACCGCGAGGATCTCCGGCTTCAACCGGGTGCCGGCACAGGCGGGGCAGGGAACCTCGCGCATGTAGCCGTCATATTTTTCCTTCATGTACTCCGACTCGGTCTGCTGCATCCGGCGCTCGAGGAACGGCATCACGCCCTCGAACGCGGCGTAGTAGGAGCGGGTGCGGCCGTAGCGGTTGGTGTACTTGACGTGCACCTGGTCGTCGGAGCCACCAAGGACTGCGCGGCGGACCTTGGCCGGCAGGCGCTTCCACGGGGTGTCCAGCGAGAACCCCATCGCGTCGGCCAGGCCGGAAAGCAGCCGGGCGAAGTATTCCGAGGTCTGCCCCGAGGACCAGGGGGCGATGGCACCGTCGGCGAGGCTCAGCTCGTCGTCGGGTACCACCAGCTCCGGGTCGACCTCCTTGCGGATGCCGATGCCGGTGCACTCCGCGCACGCGCCGTAGGGCGAGTTGAAGGAGAAGGACCGGGGCTCCAGGTCGTCGATGGCCAGCGGGTGGTTGTTGGGGCAGGCCATCTTCTCGGAGAAGCGCCGCTCCCGGTCGGCGCGGTGGTCCTCGCGGTCGACGAAGTCGAGGATCAGCACCCCCTCGGCCAAGCGCAGTGCGGTCTCCACCGAGTCGGTCAGTCGCTGCTTGGCGCCGGGCTTGACCGTCAGGCGGTCGACGACGACCTCGATGTCGTGCTTCTCTTGCTTCTTCAGCGTCGGCGGATCGGTGAGCTG
>JALYVL010000046.1 GCA_030853285.1 Actinomycetota bacterium
GTCCAGCGAAGGCTTGCTCGCCGACTTCCCGCCCTATGACGACGTGTTCGACCCGGTGGACCGGGTGCTGCTACCACGGGCGGACATCGCCACCGAGACCCTGGCCGAGGGTCTGCGGCTGCGGGGCTGGGAGATCGACGACGTCACCGCCTACCGCACCGTGCGCGCCGCCCCCCCTGCTGCCCAGACGCGGGAGATGATCAAGACCGGCGGGTTTGACGCGGTCTGTTTCACCTCATCCTCCACCGTGCGCAACCTCGTCGGTATCGCAGGTAAGCCGCACGCCCGTACCATCGTCGCGTGCATCGGGCCGAAGACCGCGGAGACGGCGCTGGAGTTCGGCCTGCGGGTGGACGTGCAGCCAGAGTCGGCTGACGTCCCGTCGCTGGTCGAGGCGTTGGCCGAGCATGCAAGCAGGCTCCGGGCCGAGGGCGCACTGCCCCCACCCCGCAAAAAGGTCCGCAGTAGGCGCTAGCGCGCCTGTGCGTGATAAAGGCCCACTGCCGCTACGTTTTCACGCACAAGCTCCGACGAAGGAGGAGCCACTATCTTTCCGACCGACCGGCCGCGCCGCCTGCGCAACACTCCAGCGCTACGGCGACTGGTGGCGGAGACCGCACTAGCGCCGCGGAACCTGGTGTTGCCGATGTTCGTCGCCGAGGGACTCGCCCAGCCGCGCCCGATCGACTCGATGCCCGGCGTGGTCCAGCACACACTGGATTCCCTCCGTGCGGGCGCGGTCGAAGCGGTGGCCGCCGGTGTGGGCGGTTTGATGCTGTTCGGGGTACCCGAGCATCGCGACGCCACCGGGTCCGGAGCCACCGCCGAGGACGGCATCCTCAACGTCGCACTTCGTACCCTGCACGCTGAGCTGGGCGAGGACACCGTGTTGATGGCGGACACCTGCCTGGACGAGTTCACCGACCACGGCCACTGTGGGGTATTGGCGGCCGACGGCAGCGTGGACAACGACGCGACGTTGCAGCGCTACGTGGAGCTGGCGGTGGTCCAGGCGGAAAGCGGTGCACAGCTGGTGGGACCCAGCGGCATGATGGACGGTCAGGTCGCCGCGATCCGGGCCGGCCTCGACCTCGCCGGGCACATCGACACCGCGATCCTCGCTTACTCCACCAAGTACGCATCGGCCTTCTACGGCCCGTTCCGCGAGGCGGTCGGCTCCACCCTGCGCGGCGACCGGCGGACCTATCAGCAGGACCCCGCCAACCGTCGGGAAGCCGTACGCGAGGTGGACCTCGACGTCGCCGAGGGCGCGGACCTGGTCATGGTGAAGCCGGCGATGGCGTACCTGGACATTCTGCGGGAGACCGCCGACCGCTCTCCGGTGCCCGTCGCGGCCTATCAGGTGTCCGGGGAGTACGCGATGATCTCCGCGGCGGCGGCCAAGGGCTGGATCGACCGCGACCGGACCATTGTGGAGACGCTGACCAGCATCAGGCGCGCCGGCGCCGATATCGTGCTCACCTATTGGGCCACCGAGGTCGCCGGATGGGTGCGGTGAGCGCACCGCACGGTGGCCCTGCCCCGCACTACCCGCTCGGACCTCCGCCGCCACGACTGCCGCATTTGCAGCGCCCGCACGAGGTGCAGGTCGCGGTGTACCTGTGGATCGCGGGTCTGGTTCTTGGTGTGGTCAGTTCGGTGGTGTCATTCCCCGCGATGAAGCAGCAGTTCAGCGATGAGCTCCACAAGCAGTGGGCAAGCACCCCGGACCTGGCGAGGGCGGATACGGGAACTCTCGCCACTGCTGTCATCGTCGTCATCATCGTGCTGGGTGTCGCGATCCGCGGGTTCTTCATCGTCAAATTGGCGGGAGGACGGCGCTGGGCCCGGACTGTGCTCACGGTCATCGGGGTGCTGTCGGTCGTCGGCGCTGTGCTCGGAGTGCGTTCTGCCGGTCCGGTAGACGCTGCGCTCAGCGTGGTCAACGCACTGTTGATCGCGGCGGCGGTGGTGTACATGTACAGCGAAGGCGCCAAGGTGTACTTCGCGCCACGTCCGGGCAGATGATGAGCGAGCCCGAGGTGCTCTTTGCCGAGGCAGGCGGACGCTGGCGAAGTGTGGTGTGGGGACCGCTACTCTGCCTGCTGGGTGTGGTGCTCGAGCTGTCGCTGCGCATACCCGTGCACTGGTTCACCTGGGTGGTGGTGGCGCTGTTGTTGGCGGGGATCACCGCGCTGCAGGTTCTCGGCGCGCGCAGGTACGGGGTCGTCCGGCTTACCGCGCTCACGCTGCGCCAGGGCACCGAGGAGCTGCCGGTGGCCGATATCGTGGAAATGTTCGACGAGCCCGGCGAACGGGCGTGGGACGACGACACGTTCGACTGGGAGGCAGCGCCCGCGCTGGGTGAGTCCGTCAGCGTGCCACGGCGGCACACCGGCATCGGCCTCGAGCTCAGCGACGGACGACTGGCCCAGGCATGGGCGCGCGACGATGCCGCGCTGCGTGCGGCGCTGGAGCAGGTGCTGCACAAGTGAGTGAGCGAAGCGAAGTGGGAAATGTGCAAGTGAGCGAGCGAAGCGACGTGGGGATGCGCCCGTGAGCCGACGCGTGGCAGTGACCGCAGCCGAAAGCGTGGTAGCGGTGCTCTTGGTCCCGACCGCGTTCTGGTGTTGGCACCGCGGTCTGCGCACCGTCGACTTCCCGCCCTATACGAAAGGCGTCGCGGTGCAGCCGATCACGTATTACTCCGGCCCGTGGGTGAGCGCGGCGGTCGGCTGTGTGGTGCTGGCCGCCTTGCTGGTGCTCGACACCGTGCGCCGCCACCGTCGATGCTCGCCCGCAATGAGGAGCGATCGCCAAATGACGGGCTGTTGACGCTCGTTAGCCGCCAGCACACCGCACGGTTGTCTGAATATGTACAAACCGCGCACGGTGTGCACGATAGCTTTCACGGATTTGGCAAGCTGGAAGTTGCTAGCCCTTGGCCAAGGACGACGGCCACCAGATCTTGTTCCCGATGTCGTAGGCGAGCGCCGGTACCAGGATGCTGCGCACGATCACGGTGTCCAGCAGGACGCCGAAGGCCACCGCGAATCCGAGCTCGGCCAGGAACACCAGCGGCAGCACGCCGAGCACAGCAAAGGTCGCGGCGAGCACCACCCCGGCCGAGGTGATGACGCCGCCGGTCACCGCCAAGCCGCGCAGGATGCCCGTCCGGGTACCGTGACCCAGCGCCTCCTCGCGGACGCGGGTCATCAGGAAGATGTTGTAGTCGATGCCCAGTGCGACCAGGAAGACGAAGGCGAACAACGGGAATGATTGGTCTGCGCCCGCGAAGTGAAAGACGTGGGTGAACATGAACCCGGCGACGCCCAGGGTGGCCGCGAAGGACAGCACCACGGTGGCGATCAGCAACAGCGGGGCCAGCAGCGCCCGCAGCAGCAGCGCCAACACCAGGAAGATCACCAGGAGCACCACCGGAATGATCAGGTTACGGTCGTGCACCGATGCGGTGTGCACATCGAGGGTCGCTGCTGAGCTCCCCCCGACTTGGGCGTTCGCCCCAGGAATCGCGTGCACAGCCGCGCGTAGGTTCTCCACGGTGGTCAGCGCCTGCGGGGAGTCGTAGGAGTCGGCGAGGACTGCATTGACGACGAGACGTCCGTTGATCGGCGCCACCTGCAGAGCCGCAGGAACACATCCCTGCACCGGGCCCGGGCCGCCGCCCTTCGCCAGCTCGGTGAGCTTGGCGTAATCGGCTTGCACGCAGACCGATCCCGGCTTGTCGGCCACACCGGGTACCGCCCCTGCGGCGGCGATCACCTGTCCGACCGTGTCGGCGTTGGTGGTGATGACCGCCGGCGCACCGGTGCCCTTGTCGAATTTGGCGTCGTAAAGCTGCTGGCCGACCACGGCGTCGGGGGTGCCGGTGAACCCCTGGGCGGTGGTGAGCCCGTCGGTCTTCAGGGTGCTGATACCGCTGAGGCACAACAACAACAGCACGGCCGCACCGATCCAGGCCGGCCGGTGCTTACGTCCGATGAAGGCGGCGACGGCGCCCCACAACCCGTGGGTGGCCAGGTCGGCCTCGTGATCGACCCGCGGCTTGCGGGGCCAGAACACCCACCGTCCGGCGGCGGCCAGTGCCACCGGAAGGAAGGTCATCATGACCAACAGGGTGCTGGCAATCCCGATAGCCGCCACCGGACCCAGGCTCTGGTTGGAGCGGAGCTGGGAGAAACTGAGGCAGAGCAGTCCGACGATGACGGTGGCCGCCGAGGCGAAAATCGCGGGGGCGGACTCCTTCCACGCCTTGATCATCGCGTCGAAGCGGTTCGGGTACTCGTGCAACTCCTCCCGGTAGCGTGAGATCAGCAGCAGGGCGTAGTCGGTCCCCGCGCCCAGGACCAGCACCGACAGAATGCCCTGGCTCTGCCCGGTGAGGGTGAGGACGTTGTGCTTGGCCAAGAAGTAGATGACCATCGAGGAAACGCCGAGAGCCAACACGGCGGAGAACAGCGGGAAGAACCACAGCACGGGGGAGCGGTAGACCACCAGCAGAATCAGGATGACCACACCGAACGCGGCGAGCAGCAGGGCACCGTCCAAGCCGCCGAACGCGTCGATGAAGGCCACCAGCAGCCCACCGGGCCCCGCCGGGTGCACCGCGAGCCCATCGGGGAGACCCTGTTTGGCAGCCGCGAGCACGTCCTTCTCGGTGGTGGCGAGCTTGTCGCCCTGTACCGAGGCCCCGTTGTCCTTGGCCACCAGGGGCACGAAGATCGACGAGGTGGTGTCGTCCGCGGAGAACTGCGGTGCGGTCACGGCGGAGTTGTCGACGCCGGCAACCGCCTTCACCGCACCCAGTGCGGTACCGATGTGTGTACGGTCGGCGGTAGTAAGCCCGCCGTCGCGGTGGAACAGCACGAAACCGGGGATGGTCTCCACGGTCAAGAAGGCCGCCGACTCGTCGCTCACCTTGGTTGACTCCGCCGAACCCGGCAGGTAGGAGGCGTTGTCGTTCTTCTGTACCTCGCCGAGCTTGCCCTGGTAGCTGCCCCCCAAGCCGCCGGCCAGAAACGCCATGACGGCTACGGCGATGATGGCGAAGAACGGCACCCCGCGTGGCATGCGGCGGTGCTTGGTCGAGGTGCGCTCCGGCACATTCGGCACCTGGGTCTGCGTCATCGTGAACTCCTCGACCGTGCTCATTCGGGCTTCGTCGGTGGTGGTGACGGGCTCGTTGCGGAGAAATCATCGCATGACACAGCAACACTTTCCCTGCTGTGCGCAGCGCCGCTGTGGTTGGTGTCTCAGCCCCCACCCGCCGCGCACGCCTTAAGGCTGGGACAATGACGGGGTGACTGCCACCGCGCGCACCCAGCCGGGCTCGGCCCCCGCCGCTTCCCAGGCCCTGTTCGCCAGGGCGAGTGTTGTGACGCCGGGGGGCGTGAACTCGCCGGTCCGTGCCTTCCACGGCGTCGGCGGCACTCCCCGGTTCATCGCCTCGGCCACGGGGCCGTGGCTAACGGACGTGGACGGTAAGCGCTACGTCGACCTGATCTGCTCGTGGGGCCCGATGATCCTCGGCCACGCGCACCCCGCCGTGGTGGACGCTGTGCAGCGCGTCGCCACCAGCGGATTGTCGTTCGGGGCACCCACCGAAGGTGAGGTCGAGCTGGCCGAAGAGCTGGTGCGCCGGGTGGAGTCGGTCCAGCAGGTGCGTCTGGTCAACTCCGGCACCGAGGCGACCATGAGCGCGGTGCGCCTGGCCAGGGGGTTCACTGGGCGCAGCGTCATCGTCAAGTTCTCCGGCTGTTACCACGGGCACGTCGATGCGTTGCTGGCCGATGCCGGGTCGGGCGTGGCCACCCTCGGACTACCCACCTCGCCGGGAGTCACCGGGGCGCAGGCCGCGGACACCCTGGTGCTGCCCTACAACGACCTGGCGGCGGTGCAACAGGCATTTGCCGAGCGCGGCAACACCATCGCGTGCGTGATCACCGAGGCAGCCGCCGGCAACATGGGCACCGTCGCGCCGCTGGCGGGGTTCAACGCCGGCCTCAAGCAGCTGTGCACCGAGCACGGCGCGTTGCTCATCATGGACGAGGTGATGACCGGTTTTCGCACGTCCGCCTCCGGTTGGTACGGCGTGGAAGGGGTGGCGGGCGACCTGACGACCTTCGGCAAGGTGATGTCCGGCGGGCTTCCCGCCGCGGCGTTCGGCGGCCGCACGGACGTGATGGCCCACCTCGCACCCGGGGGGCCCGTCTACCAAGCGGGCACGCTGTCCGGCAACCCGGTGGCCGTCGCTGCGGGCCTGGCCACCCTCCGTAACGCCGATGCCGACGTCTACTCCGCCCTGCAGGCCAACGCGCAGCGCCTCGGGACGATGATCAGCGCCGCGCTCACCGCACAGGGTGTGGCGCACCAGGTGCAGCACGCGAGCAGCATGTTCAGCGTTTTCTTCGCCGACGCCCCGGTGCACGACTACGCCGCCGCCCAAGCCGCACAGACCTGGCGGTTCGCGCCGTTCTTCCACGCGCTGCTCGAGCGCGGCGTGTACGCACCCCCGAGTGCCTACGAAACCTGGTTCGTCTCGGCCGCGCTGGACGACGATGCCTTCACGGTGATCGCCGACGCGTTACCGGCTGCGGCGCGCGCCGCAGCCGCCGCCACGCAGGAAGCAGCCCGGTGAGCGACCCCACGACGATCGTGCATTTGGTCCGGCACGGTGAAGTTCACAATCCTACGGGTGTCCTCTACGGCCGGCTGCCCGGCTTTCGCCTGTCCGACGTGGGGCAGGCGCAGGCCAAGACCGTCGCCGCGGCGCTGGATGAGCACGACATCACGCACGTCGTGGCCTCGCCGTTGCAGCGCGCGCAGGAGACCGCGGCGCCCGTCGCGGCCGCGCACGGGCTTGACGTCGCCACCGACGACTGCCTCATCGAGGCCGGGAACCAGTTTGAAGGCCTGCGCGTGGCGGTCGGTGACGGTGTCCTGAGCCGCCCGCGGCACTGGAGCAAGTTGCGCGACCCGTTCACCCCGTCCTGGGGGGAGCCGTACCTGGAGATCGCCCACCGGATGCTCGCGGCGGCACACCGCGCCCGGGAGGCCGCCGAGGGTCACGAGGCGGTGTGTGTCAGCCATCAGCTGCCGGTATGGACGCTGCGCCGCTTCGTGCAGGGAGAGCGGCTCTGGCACGATCCACGCCGTCGTCAGTGCGGGCTGGCCTCGTTGACGTCCCTGGTGTTCGCGGGCACCGAAATTGTCGACGTCATCTATTCCGAGCCCGCGGGGGCCTCAGATCCCAGGGTGACCGGGGCGTGAGCAGGCTCTGGGCGGTGGTGCTGGCATGCTTGCTCCTGCTGGTGGCGGGCTGCTCAACCGGGTCGGACGCCGTGGCGCAGGGGGGCACGTTCGACTTCGTCTCCCCCGGCGGCAAGACGGTGCTGCTCTATGACCCCGCGGCGACGCGGGGCACCATCGGCGACCTGAACGGGCCGGATCTATTGACCGGCGTGAATCGCTCGGTGCAGCAGTTCGGCGGCGACGTGGTCGTGCTCAACCTGTGGGGGCAGTGGTGCGGTCCGTGCCGGGCCGAGGCCGCAGGCCTGCAGCAGGTGTACGCCGCAACGAAGGACACCGGAGTTGCTTTCCTCGGCATCAACGTCAAGGACCCGCAGCAGGACAAGGCGCAGGACTTTGTGCGGGACAACCAGATCGCCTATCCCTCCATCTACGAC
>JALYVL010000047.1 GCA_030853285.1 Actinomycetota bacterium
GAGCAGCTACTGCAACGCGCGGCAGCGCGCGTCTCCAGCGGCGGCGTGGCCGCGTTGAGCCTGCGGTGGCTGGCCGCCGACGTCGGCACCTCCACCAGCGCGGTCTACGGCCTGTTCGGCAACAAGGCCGCCCTGTCACAGGCCCTGTTCGTCGAGGCGTTTGCCCGGTTCGGCGCCAGCCAGGGCGCAGTGCCGGTCACTGATAAACCGCTCATCGACCTCGATGCTCTCGGTCGTGCCTACCGCGCCCACGCGCTGAACGATCCCCATCTATATGCGGTGATGTTCGGCGGTGCGCTCGCCAGCTTCGAACCCGACGACGCCGCCCAGGAGCTCGCCGCTGCTACGTTCGAGCCGGTACTCGACGCCGCGACTCGGGCAATCCGGTCGCACCTCCTGCGTACCGATGACGCCCGACTGGTGGCGACCACGTTGTGGGCCACCCTGCACGGGTTGGTCTCGCTCGAGCTTCTCGGGTTCACCAGCACACCCGAGAAGGACACCGCGACCCTGTTCGATGAGGCTCGGCATGCTGCACTGCGAGGCTGGCTACGCGACGCCCCCTCGCGCTAGAACACCCTTCGGGGGCGTCGGCGGTGAAGCCGATGACCCTCCTTGCTAGCGAGGTGGAGAGCAACAGCTTCACCCGCCTCGAACATGCTGATCGGTACCCCACGAGTCTTCCGCGGAAGCGGATAGGGGGCATCGCTCCCGCCTGGAAATCAAAACTGTGCTGCCGATTCTCGTGAGGAGACTCTGACGCCCAGCACCGAGGTATCCGATCCTGCCCGACCTCTGGCCTGCGCTGGCCCAGGCCACACCCGCAGCGATCACGGAACCCGAAGGCTGTCGGCCTATCGAACTAACGTTCTATGCGTGACGAACATTGTGGATCTGTCCGACGACACACGGCACCGCAAGCTGCACGCTCATCACGTGCGGTTTTGGTCGCAGAACGGGACCACCGACCTGGCGAACCTGCTCCCCTTGTGCTCTCGGCACCACACCCTCGTGCATGCCCAAGGCTTTCAACTACGGCTACACCCCGACCGATCGTTGACCGTACGCACCACCGATGGAACGGCAGTTCTGCATCATCCGTCGCTGCCGTGGCACCCGGCCGAGGAGCCCGAGGCTGCGACACCCGCCTCGACAAAAACCGACGGCGTCAACCACAACCACCACCCCGACGAACTCTCGCACGGCGACAAAGGCAACGGTGGCAATGACGACAACGATGAATCGCTTCCCGACGGAGACGCCAGCGGCAGAAGATCGTTGCCGCCGTTAGGCTTGCTCCCATGGCACAGGACATCATTCCGGTCGAGCTCGTCCTCACCGAGGGTGACCTGATCACGCTCTGGGCACCGCGGTGGCGGGAGGACGGCGAGGAGTGGGAGGCGTTCCTCGGCCACGAAGAGCATCTCTACTGCTTCGACGACGTCGCCGAGCTCGCCACGTTCATCCGCATGGTCGAGGAGCACGATTTGGTCGAGCACCCCGCGTGGTCAGCGGTCACCGGTCTTGCGGTCGCCGAGCTCGAACCCGACGATGCACACCGCTACGACATCATTGGCGTGCCTGAGCTGGCCGCGGGCGAACCCGACGCCTGGACGCTCAACCGGCTGGACGACACCCTGCAGATGGTGCGCACCCTCGGAGAGGTCTGTGAGCTCGACACGGTCATCGAGGTGCTCGACTCCGCAGACGGCTTCGCCTTGCTCTCCTCGGGCGCGGGCGCATTCCTCGGCAAGGAGGGACAGAAGCTGTGGGACGAGGTCGGCACGGTGCTTTCCGATCGGTGGGACGACGTAGTTGACGCGCTGGACAACCTGGTGTTCCTCCCCGAGGTCGATGCCGACACCCTCGCCGTCGTCCAAGCGGAACTGCTTGCCGCGCAGCCGGATGACGACCCGGAGGAGAACGCCGAGGAGGACCTGGACGAGGACTCCGACGAAGAGGACGAGACCGACAACGGCTTCTGGGCCGAGGTAGGCATCGATCCCATCACCATCATCACCACCGGCGATGAGTTGTACACCCTGCGCTGCTACGTCGACGACACGCCGATCTTCCTCGCCACGGACGGCAAAATCGACGTCTTCACGTCCACGCGCGCACTCCTTCGGCACCTCGCCGAGTCCGATGACAACGACCTGGCTCAACTGAGCACCTACGAGGAGGTCAAGCAGGCGGCGATAGCGGGTGAGTTGGACATCGAGGTCAGCGCCGAGAACGTGTACGTGCTGCCCGGCATCGCCGACGACATCGCCGAGGGCCCGGCAGCGGTGGACCGCGTCCAGCTCGAGTTGGCGGTCGAACTCATCCGTGATGCCGCCGAGGCGGCGAACGACAATCGGGTCGCCGCGGCGCTGGCCGGTTCGGCGCCGCTGGGCTGGTACGTCTCCTTCGTCCTGCGCCCAGACCCCACCCGCCTCGCGCCGAGCGCGCCTTACGATGGTGAAGCGGAAGCCTGGCGCCACCTGGAGCGGGAGTTCGAGGACCGGTTGCAACGCCGATGACCACGCCGCTGGACCGCCACTCGATCGGCAGAGCGCCCAAGGTTCTGCTGCACGATCACCTCGACGGCGGCCTGCGGCCATCGACTGTGCTGGAGCTTGCGCGTCAGGCCGATTACCCAGATCTCCCCGCCGACGACGCGGATGCCCTGTCCCGCTGGTTTCGCACCGCCGCGGACTCCGGATCGCTGGAGCGCTACCTGGAGACCTTCGCGCACACCGTCGGCGTGATGCAGACGCGGGAAGCGCTGATCCGGGTCGCGAGCGAGTGCGCCCAGGACCTGGCCGCCGACAGCGTGGTGTACGCCGAGTCACGCTTCGCCCCTGAGCAGCACCTGGAGGGCGGTCTCGGCCTCGACGAGGTGGTGCAAGCCGTCCTCGATGGCTTCCGCGCGGGCGAGTCCGCCGCACGGGTTCAGGGCCGGGAGATCCGGGTCGGGGTGCTGGTGACGGCCATGCGCCACGCCGCGAAATCCCGGCAGATCGCCGAGCTCGCGGTGCGCTTCCGCGATGACGGAGTGGTCGGCTTCGACATCGCCGGGGCCGAGGCCGGGTACCCACCCACCCGGCACCTCGACGCCTTCGAGTACCTCCGGCAAGCCAATGCGCACTTCACCATTCACGCGGGCGAGGCGTTCGGGCTGCCGTCCATCCACGAGGCACTGCAGTGGTGCGGTGCGGAACGTCTGGGGCACGGCGTCCGCATCACCGACGACATCACCGTCGCGGCCGACGGCTCCGCCACCCTCGGCCGCCTCGCCTCCTACGTCCGCGACAAGCGCATTCCGCTGGAGCTGTGCCCCTCGTCCAACGTGCAGACCGGAGCCGTCGCCTCCATCGCCGAGCACCCGTTCGACCTCCTGGCCCGGCTGCGCTTCCGGGTGACCGTCAACACCGACAACCGGCTGATGAGCGACTGCACGATGACCACGGAGATGCTGCGGCTGGTCGAGACCTTCGGCTACGGGTGGACGGACCTGCAACGGTTCACCATCAACGCCATGAAGTCCTCATTCCTACATTTCGACGAGCGCCTGACGATCATCGACGAGGTCATCAAGCCGGGCTATGCCGTGCTGATCGGCTGAAGATTCGCCAACCGTTGCGCTGCCCGTTGGTATGTCTGCTTTCTCACACTGGCCCACACCGCTGGCACGCGAATTCACCTGCGGTTTACGATTCACCAACCCGCTGCTCTCTCCTGGCGTGGACCACGCCTGCCGTCTGGGTGACGGCCGCGCAGGGCAGAGAAGTGGAACCGCCTCGGTGCGTCTGTGCGTCCCGAGCCGTACCCAGTGATGTTGGAGGCGTTGCACGCGATGGCAAGCACGACAGCAGCTCCGCCCGATGCCCCGCGCACCCGGTCGCTGTACAAGGGCGACCCGGGCATGTGGTCTTGGGTCGCGCACCGGATCACCGGTGTCGCCACTTTCTTCTTCCTCTTCGTCCACGTCTTGGACACGGCGCTCGTGCGGGTCTCCCCCGACACCTACGACCGCGTCATCGACACCTACAAGAACCCGTTGGTCAACCTCATGGAGGTCGGCCTGGTTGGCGCCGTGCTGTACCACGCGCTCAACGGGGTTCGCATCATGTTGGTCGACTTCTGGGAGAAGGGCGCCCGCTACCAGCGCCCGATGCTCTGGGTCATCGTCGGCGTGTGGGTTGTCGTGATGATTCCCGGCATCTACTTCATGTTGGAGCGCACGGTGCGCGATCTGCTGGGAGGTTCCTGACATGTCTGCCACCACCGATCGCCCAGCCGCGGTCGACGCACCGCGCGCACCCCACGCGGGTTACAAGAAGCATTTACCGAGCAGGAACAACTACGAGATGTACTCGTGGGTGTTCATGCGCCTGTCCGGGCTGGCGCTCATCGTGCTGGTGCTCGGTCACCTGCTGATCATGAACATTCTCGACGGCGGCGTGCACCGCATCAACTTCGGCTTCGTGGCCGGCCGCTGGGCCAGTCCGTTCTGGCAGCTGTGGGACCTGGCCATGCTGTGGCTGGCCCAGTTGCACGGCGGCAACGGCCTGCGCACGGTCATCAACGACTACGCCCGCAAGGACCAGACGCGGTTCTGGTTGCAGGCGCTGCTCGCGGTCTCGATGGTCCTCATCGTCGGACTCGGCTCGTACGTGATCTTCACTTTCGACCCCAACATCCGCTGAGCCGCCCGAAAGCCGCCGGATACAAGACCAGGAGCTGAGCTGCTGATGCAGGAACACAAGTACGACGTGATCATCGTCGGCGCGGGTGGCGCCGGGATGCGCGCGGCGATCGAGTCCGGGCAGCGGGCCCGTACGGCGGTACTCACCAAGCTGTACCCCACCCGCTCGCACACCGGAGCAGCGCAAGGCGGCATGTGCGCCGCGCTGGCCAACGTCGAGGAAGACAACTGGGAGTGGCACACCTTCGACACCGTCAAGGGTGGTGACTACCTGGTGGACCAGGACGCCGCGGAGATCATGGCCAAGGAAGCCATCGACGCGGTGCTGGACTTGGAAAAGATGGGGCTGCCGTTCAACCGCACCCCCGAGGGCAAGATCGACCAGCGCCGTTTCGGTGGCCACACCCGCGACCACGGCAAATCCGCCGTCCGCCGCTCCTGCTACGCCGCCGACCGCACCGGCCACATGATCTTGCAGACCCTCTACCAGCAGTGCGTGAAGCACGAGGTGGAGTTCTACAACGAGTTCTACGTGCTGGACCTCTGTCTCACCGACACCCCGGACGGGCAGGTGTGCACGGGCGTCGTGGCCTACGAGCTGGCCACCGGTGAGCTGCACGTGTTCAGCGCAAAGTCGGTCATCTTTGCCACCGGCGGCACCGGCAAGATCTACAAGACCTCCTCCAACGCACACACCCTGACCGGCGATGGCCTGGGCATCATCTTCCGCAAGGGCCTGCCGTTGGAGGACATGGAGTTCTTCCAGTTCCACCCCACCGGGCTGGCCGGGCTCGGCATCCTCATCTCCGAGGCAGTGCGCGGCGAAGGCGGCATCCTGCGTAACGCCGACGGCGAGCGGTTCATGGAGCGCTACGCGCCCACCATCAAGGACCTCGCTCCGCGCGACATCGTCGCCCGCTCCATCGTCCTGGAGGTCCGCGAGGGCCGCGGCTGCGGTCCGGAGAAGGACTACGTCGTCCTGGACGTCACCCACCTCGGCGCCGACGTGCTCGAGGCGAAGCTGCCGGACATCACCGAATTCTCCCGCACCTACCTCGGCGTCGACCCCGTCGTCGAGCCGGTGCCGGTGTTCCCGACGTGTCACTACGTGATGGGCGGGATCCCCACCAACGTGCACGGTGAGGTACTGCGCGACAACACCACCATCGTCAAGGGCCTCTATGCCGCAGGCGAGTGCGCGTGCGTCTCGGTGCACGGCGCGAACCGGTTGGGTACCAACTCCCTGCTGGACATCAACGTCTTCGGCCGTCGCGCAGGCATCGCCGCCGCCGAGTACGCCAACGGTGTCAGCCACACCGAATTACCCGAATCGCCCTCCACCATGGTCGAGGACTGGATGGCGCAAGTCTTGTCGGAACACGGCGACGAGCGGGTGGCTGACATCCGCATCGAGCTGCAGGCGTCGATGGACAACAACGCCTCGGTGTACCGCAACGAGGACTCGCTCAAGCAGGCACTCTCCGACGTGCACGGACTCAAGGAGCGGTACGCCCGAATCACCGTGCAGGACAAGGGTAAGCGGTACAACACCGACCTGCTCGAGGCGGTCGAGCTGGGCTTCTTGCTCGAGCTGGCGGAGATTACTGTGGTCGGCGCCCTGGCCCGCAAGGAAACCCGCGGCGGCCACGCGCGCGAGGACTACCAGACGCGCGACGACGTGAACTTCATGCGCCACACCATGGCGTACAAGGACGGCGAGGGCCTGCTGGCCGACATCCGCCTGGACTACAAGCCGGTCGTACAGACCCGTTACGAGCCGATGGAGCGTAAGTACTGATGGCTACCCCCACCAAACAGGCAACAGAGCAGACCGAGACCGTCCAGCGCTCCAGTGGGCCCAAGCCACCGCCGGTGCCGGAGGGTTCCACGATGGTGACGGTCAAGATCCGTCGCTTCGACGCGGACAACCCCGACGACGCACGCTGGGACTCCTTCCAGGTCCCCGCCCAGCGCACCGACCGGGTGCTCAACCTGCTGCACTACATCAAGTGGTACCTGGACGGGACCCTCACCTTCCGCCGCTCCTGCGCCCACGGAGTGTGCGGATCAGACGCTGTGCGCATCAACGGCGTGAACCGGCTGGCCTGCAAGGTTTTGATGCGGGACATGCTGAAGGCCAAAGGAAAGCAAACCACCATCACCATCGAGCCGATCCGCGGCCTGCCCGTGGAGAAGGACCTCGTGGTGGACATGGAGCCGTTCTTCGCGGCCTACCGCGCGGTGAAGCCGTACCTGATCGCGTCGGGCAACGAGCCCACCAAGGAGCGCTACCAGTCTGCCGCCGATCGGGCGCGCTTCGACGACACCACCAAGTGCATCCTCTGCGCGGCCTGCACCACCTCATGCCCGGTGTACTGGGCCGACGGCAGCTACTTCGGGCCCGCGGCCATCGTGAACGCGCACCGGTTCATCTTCGACAGCCGCGACGAGGGCGCCGCGGAGCGTTTGGAGATCCTGAACGACAAGGACGGCGTGTGGCGCTGCCGCACCACGTTCAACTGCACCGACGCCTGCCCACGCGGTATCCAGGTGACCAAGGCGATCCAAGAGGTCAAACGCGCACTGCTCTTCGCCCGCTGAGATGACGCACAGGGGATGCACAGGAAGCCCTGGGCATCCGCACAGTCTGACCCGAAGACTGGAAGCATGACTCTGATGACGGCTACGCCCACCGGTGGACAGTCGACCGCGAGCGGTCGCGAAGAGCTGCGTCGACCGGACGGCAGCCCGATGCGCGTGCTGGTCGTGGACGATGAGGCGACGCCGGCGGATCTGCTGTCGATGGCGATGCGGTATGAGGGTTGGGAGGTGCGCAGCGCCGGCGACGGTCTCACCGCTGTGCGCCTCGCACAAGAGCTGGTCCTGACGACCGCTCTTGGCGCTGTCATCGTCCGCCGCACGCTGCGTCCCCTGCAACGGGTCGCGGCGACGGCGACCCGGGTGAGCGGCTTGCCCCTGGAGCGCGGCGAGGT
>JALYVL010000048.1:0-2761 GCA_030853285.1 Actinomycetota bacterium
GCTGCTGGCGGCGCTGGTGTGGCTACGCGCGCCGGAGACTCTGCCCCGCCCAGATCAGCCCGTCGGGCCGACCCCGATGAGCAAACCAACCAGATAGGTGGCGCCCGCGGCGATGATGCCGAAGGCCAGCTGGCGGATGCCCGCCTTCCACCACGACTGGCCGGTAAACCGGGCGGCGATGATGCCCGCCGTGATGAGGCCGACGGCACCGACCGCCAGACCGGCGACCAGTGAGTTGAAGCCCAGCAGGTAGGGGATCAGCGGGAAGATCGCGCCGATCGCGAACATGAAGAACGAGGACAACGCGGCCACCATCGGGGAGGGCTGCTCCTCCGGATCGATACCCAGTTCGTGGGTGAGGTGGATGCGCACGGCCTGCTCCGGGTCGGCGTGCACCTCCTTCGCCGCTGCGGTGGCCGTGGCTGTGCTCATGCCCATGTCGCTGAACATTCCCACCAGCTCGGCTTCTTCGCCTGTGGGGTTGTCACGCAACTCGCGGCGCTCGACGTGCGCCTCGGCGTCGACCTGCTCGTTCTGGGTGGACACCGAGGTGTACTCACCCAGCGCCATCGAGAATGCACCCGCCACCAGCCCGGCGGCCCCGGTGAGGATCACTGTCCGGGCCGACGCCCCGGCGGCACCGACGCCGGCGACCAGCGAGATGTTGGTCACCAGTCCGTCCATGGCGCCGAACACCGATGCGCGAAGCCAGCCGCCGGAGACATCCGCGTGCGTGTGGCCGATTTCGTCCGAGCCGCGGACGGCCGTTTCTGTCATCGTTCCAGACTAGCGTTCATCGGCCGGGCTGTAACCAAAGGAAAGGCTCCCCTGACCTGGTGAACCTCTAGGATCACGCTCGTGGCAGCAACCCGGTGGCTGAGCTTGCTCGCCCGGCTCGGACTGGCCGCGGTCTGGCTGATCTCGGGCTGGCTCAAGGCCGTCGATCCGCTGCAGACGGTCGTGGCTGTGCGCGCCTACCAGCTGCTGCCCGAGGCGGTAATCACGCCGTTCGCCGCTGTGCTGCCGTTCGCCGAGATCGGGTTGGGGCTGTTGCTGCTGGCTGGGATCGGCGTGCGGGCCACGGCGCTGGTCTCCGCCCTGGTGCTCGGGATGTTTCTCGTCGGTGTCGCCTCTGCCTGGGCACGCGGGCTGTCCATCGACTGCGGCTGCTTTGGTGGTGGCGGCGCCGCGCAGGTCGGTGCGGCCGATTACCTGCGTGAGTTGGCCCGCGATGTCGGATTCCTGCTGCTCGCGGTGTGGTTGGTGGTACTGCCGCGTAGCCCGGCGGCCCTCGGAGCAGGATCGCGCACTGCCTGGTGATGGCATCCTGGAACACGTGAGCCAAAAGAATCCGAGGAAGCCTCCGCCTCCGCGTCCGGTGAGCAACCGACGCTCGACGCTTGTCGCGGGCGCAGTGTTACTGCTGGTGGCCGTCGTCGTCATCGGTGGGGTGCTCTACCAGAGCAACCGCAGCAAGCCGCGCGTCGACGGCTACGGCGCCGCACAAAAGTCGACCGTGCAGGTCGCCGACGGTGTGGTGCGGGTGGGGTTGCCGAACGCGCCGGTCACGATCGACGTCTATGAAGATTTTCTGTGCCCGGTGTGCGGGCAGTTCGAGAAGATCTACGGCCAGGAGCTCGCGCAGGCGCTGGACCAAGGCAAAGTTGCTGCCCGTTACCACATGTTGGACTTCCTCAACCCCGGCTCGGCCAGCAAGAACTACTCGACCCGAGCGGCAGCGGCGGCCCTGTGCGTGGCTACGGACGGCGACGGCGCGGCGTACCCGAAGTTCCGCGCCTCCCTGTTCTCCGCTGGCACGCAACCGAAGGAGGGTGCCAGCACTGACCTGAGCGATCCGCAGCTCGCCGAGCTGGCGAAGACGGCGGGCGCCTCGCAGGCGGCGCAAACCTGCATCACCTCCGGGGGGAAGATGGCCGCGGCCACGGCGGCGGCGCAGGCCGGCACCCAGCAGCTTGCGGCTGCGGTAGGGCAGGACAAGGTCGGTACGCCGACGGTGCTCAACGGCAACAAGTCCGTCGACGTCAACAACCAGGACTGGATCACCCAGCTCGCCTGACCCGGATTGGTAAGGGGTGCCGTGCTGGTGTAACTTCGCTTGACGCACGGGGCTGTGGCGCAGCTGGTAGCGCACCACACTGGCAGTGTGGGGGTCAGGGGTTCGAGTCCCCTCAGCTCCACCCGTGGTCAACGCGAGGCTCAGATCCGAACCGGGTCTGAGCCTCGCGTCGTCGGTGCCGAGAGTTCGAGGGGGCCGCCGAGCAAGTCGGGGGTTCCCGCTACGCTCTGCACTGCTGGCGACGTCCCGCCGGCACGCGCAGTCAGGAGGAGCAGTGACGGCCCTAGCGCCACAGCCCGTCGTCGTCAGGCCCTACCCGGCCAAGGCGGTGCAGAAGGGCAACTTCATCGCCAAGATGGTGCACACCACCGATCACAAGACGATCGGCTTGCTCTACCTGGTGACGTCATTCGCGTTCTTCATGATCGGCGGCCTCATGGCGCTGCTCATGCGCACGGAGCTCGCCCGCCCTGGGCTGCAGTTCCTGTCCAACGAGCAGTACAACCAGCTGTTCACCATGCACGGCACCATCATGTTGTTGCTGTACGCGACTCCGATCGTCTTCGGATTCGCCAACTACATCCTGCCGCTGCAGATCGGCTCACCGGACGTCGCCTTTCCCCGGCTGAATGCGTTCTCCTACTGGCTCTACCTGTTCGGCGGCATCATCACCGTCTCTGGCTT
>JALYVL010000048.1:2771-7648 GCA_030853285.1 Actinomycetota bacterium
CCGGGTGCGGGCGCTGACCTGTGGATCACCGGGCTGGCCATCGCCGGGCTGGGCACCATCCTCGGCTCGGTGAACATGATCACGACGGTGATCTGTCTGCGCGCGCCCGGCATGACCATGTTTCGGATGCCCATTTTCACCTGGAACATCCTGATCACCGCTGTGCTGGTGCTGCTGGCCTTCCCGATCCTCACCGCCGCCCTGTTCGGCCTGCTGGCCGACCGCAAGCTCGGTGCGCACATCTTCGACCCCGCCAACGGTGGCGTCATCCTCTGGCAGCACCTGTTCTGGTTCTTCGGCCACCCCGAGGTCTACATCGTCGCCCTCCCGTTCTTCGGCATCGTGAGCGAGATCTTCCCGGTGTTCAGCCGCAAGCCGTTGTTCGGCTACAAGGGTCTGGTCTTCGCGACGCTGAGCATCGCAGCGCTGTCCGTCGCGGTGTGGGCCCACCACATGTATGCCACCGGCGCGGTGCTGCTGCCCTTCTTCAGCTTCATGACCTTCCTCATCGCGGTGCCCACCGGCGTGAAGTTCTTCAACTGGATCGGCACGATGTGGCGGGGTCAGCTGACCTTCGAGACGCCGATGCTGTGGGCGATGGGCTTCATCATCACCTTCCTCTTCGGTGGTTTGACCGGTGTGTTGCTCGCCAGCCCGCCACTGGACTTCCAGGTGTCCGACAGCTACTTCGTGGTCGCGCACTTCCACTACGTGCTGTTCGGCACCATCGTGTTCTCCACCTTCGCGGGAATCTACTTCTGGTTCCCCAAGATGACCGGCCGGATGCTGGACGAGCGGCTGGGCAAGTTCCACTTCTGGACCACCTTCGTCGGTTTCCACGCCACGTTCCTGGTGCAGCACTGGCTGGGCGCGGAGGGGATGCCGCGGCGCTACGCCGACTACCTGCCCTCGGACGGGTTCACCACCCTGAACACAATCTCCACCATCGGCGCCTTCGTGCTCGGCGCCTCGACGCTGCCCTTCCTATGGAACGTGTTCACCAGCTATCGCTACGGCGAGGCCGTGGAGGTCGACGACCCGTGGGGCTACGGCAACTCCCTGGAGTGGGCGACCACCTGCCCGCCTCCGCGGCACAACTTCACCGAGCTGCCCCGTATTCGCTCGGAGCGGCCGGCGTTCGAGCTGCATTACCCGCACATGATGGAGCGCATGCGGGAAGAGGCGCACACCGGTGGGCACGCCGCGCCGTCAGAATTCGGGGCCAGCGGGGTGGAGCCCGATTACGTGAGTGGGTCCGACCCCCGTTCGCGCTGAGCAGTCGTGTCCAGCACCGTTCTGGTCACCGTCACCGGTCCCGACCGTCCGGGGGTCACGTCGGTACTCTTTCGTGCGCTGACCAAGCATGATGTCGACATCGTCGACGTAGAGCAGGTAGTGATCCGCGGTCGGCTCACCCTGGGTGTGCTGGTGGCGTGTTGCAGCGATCCCGAAGCGCTGCAGGAGTCGGTGGAGCAGGCCATGCCCACCGTCGGGGTGCAGGTCGAGGTGGAGATCGGCGCACCGCTGGGTGGAGGACGGGCCGCGTCCACCCATTCGGTGCTGGTGCTCGGCTCTCCGGTGAAGGCGCGGGCGTTGACGGTGCTCGCCCGCGAGCTGGCGGTGCAGAGCGCCAACATCGACGCCATCCGCGCGGTGGCCGACTATCCGGTCACCGGCCTGGAACTGCTGGTCAGCGCCCCCAGCGAGAGTCCGGAGTCCGACGCGGCCCTGCGCAGCGCACTGGCTGGTGTCGCGGCCGGGCAGGGCGTGGACATCGCCGTGCAGCGCGGCGGTCTCGCCCGCCGGGCGCAACGGCTCATCGTGTTCGATGTCGACTCCACCCTCGTGCAGGGGGAGGTGATCGAGATGTTGGCCGCTCGCGCGGGTGCAGCGGAAGAAGTGGCGCGGATCACCGCAGCCGCCATGCGCGGCGAGCTGGACTTCGCGGAGTCGCTGCACCGGCGCGTGGCCTCGTTGGCGGGGCTGCCGGCCACGGTCCTTGCCGAGGTGGCCGACGAGTTGGAGCTGACCCCCGGCGCCCGGACCACCATCCGCACGCTGCGGCGGCTCGGTTTTCACTGCGGGGTGGTCTCGGGCGGCTTCACGCAGGTCATCGAGGGGCTGGCCCACGAGCTCGAGCTGGACTTCGTCGCCGCCAACACCCTCGAGGTCGCCGACGGAGCGCTCACCGGACGGGTGACCGGGCCCGTGGTCGATCGGGCGGCGAAAGCCACGGCGCTGCAACGCTTTGCTGCGCAAGCCGGAGTGCCGATGGAGCAGACCGTCGCGGTCGGTGACGGCGCGAACGACATCGACATGCTGACCGCGGCTGGGTTGGGGATCGCCTTCAACGCCAAACCCGCACTGCGCGAGGTGGCCGACGCCGCCTTGTCTCACCCCTACCTGGATGTGGTTCTCTTCGTCCTCGGAATCACCCGCTCAGAGGTGGAGGCCGCGGACGCCATCGACGGCGTGATGCGGCGCCCGCCGCTTGTGCGTGATTAGGGCCCGCCCGCGACTAGTTATCACGCACAAGGCGCGCCAGCGCCCCGCGCACGACAGTGGGATCGGTGGTCTGCCAGAACGGTGGTAGCGAGGCCCGCAGATAGCCGCCGTAGCGCGCAGTCACCAGCCGGGGGTCGAGGACCGCGATCACTCCGCGATCATCCACGCCCCGCAGTAGTCGACCAACTCCCTGGGCCAGCAACAGCGCGGCGTGGTTGGCGGCGACGGTGAGAAAGCCGTTGCCGCCTGCTGCTTCCACGGCGCGCTGACGAGCCACGAGCAGCGGGTCGTCGGGGCGGGGAAAAGGAATGCGGTCGAGGATGACCAGCGACAGCGACCGCCCGGGCACATCCACGCCTTGCCACAGCGACAGGGTGCCGAACAGGGAGGCTGCCTCGTCGGCGGCGAAGCGGGTGATCAGCGCCCCGGTGGAGTCATCCCCTTGACACAGCACCGGGGTGTCCAGCCGCTCGCGCATCGCCTCGGCCGCAGTCTTCGCGGCCCGCATCGAGGAGAACAACCCGAGTGTGCGTCCACCGGCGGCGGCCACCAGGCCCTCGATCTCCGCCAGGTAGGCCTCTACCAGGCCGTCCCGCCCGGGCGGCGGCAGGTGCTTCGCCACGTAGAGGATGCCGGAGCTGGCGTGCGCGAACGGCGAGCCGACATCCAGGGAGCTCCACCGCGGGCCGGAGACATCCGACGGCGCCTGCTTGCCGGTGGCGGTCGCGGTGTCGCTGCGCGCGTGGTTCTCAGCAGGCAGGCCCCACTGCCGCGCCACACCGTCAAACGAGCCGCCGAGGGCCAGGGTGGCCGAGGTGAGCACCACCGTCGCGGTGTCGAACAGGTTCTGCTGCAGCAAACCGCCGACCGACAGCGGCGCCACCTTCAGCGAGGACGTGCCGGTGGACTCGTTGCGGGCGAGCCAGACCACGTCGCGGCGCTTGGCCGGGTCGACCTGGTCGAAGGCCACCAGGACGCGCACCGCCGTGTCGTGGACCTCGTCCAGCAATGCCACCGCGGCAGTGCGGGCGGCCGCGGCCTCCGGATCGGTGGCCGTCATGCTCGCCTTGACCGGGCCGACGGCGCTGCGGCAGGTCCACGCGGTGTCGCGGATGGCAGCCAGCACGGCAGTCATCGATTCGGGGATGCGCTCCCACCGGCCGGGTGACAGCTCGCTCATGGCACCGGTGAACGCGTCGGCACTCGCCTCCAGCGCATCGACGTCACGGTCGTCGACCAGCTTGGTGCACCGGCGCGCCGCCGCGCTGATCGCCAGCGCCAGCAACTCGGCGGTGGCCACGGCGGTCACCCGGTCGACGAGCTCGTGGCCCTCGTCGACCACCACCACATCGTGCTCGGGTAGGACCGGGATACCGGTGATGGCGTCGATGGCCAGCAGTGCGTGATTGGTGACCACCACGTCCACCTTCGCGGCCGTAGCCCGCGCGTGCTCGGCGAAGCAGTCGACGCCCACGGGGCAACGCGCCACGCCGAGGCACTCCCGCGCCGAGACGCTGACCTGGCGCCATGCCTGCTCGCTCACCCCGGGGACCAGCTCGTCGCGGTCGCCCTCCCTGGTCTTTTCGGCCCACGCATGCAGACGCTGCACCTCGCGGCCCATCCGGGACACCGCAAAGGCATCGAACAGCGCCTCATCCGGCTCTTCCGGCGCTCCGGTGCCCAGCCGGTGCAGGCAGAGGTAATTCCGCCGCCCCTTGAGGATCGCGAACTCCGGTTCCCGACCCAGTTCGCTACTCAGCGCAGCGGCGAGCCGCGGCAGGTCACGGTCGACCAGCTGGCGCTGTAAGGCGATGGTGGCGGTGGACACGATGACGGTCTTGCCCGACTCCACGGCGTGGCGCAGGGCGGGCACCAGGTAGGCCAGAGATTTCCCCGTCCCGGTGCCCGCCTGCACCGCCAGGTGTTCGCCCGACTCCAGGGCGTTCGCTACGGCCGCGGCCATGATCACCTGGCCGCTACGCTCGGCGCCGCCCAGCGCGGTGACCGCCGAAGCCAGCAGCTGCGGGACTGCAGGCAGCGGCTGGTGGGGAGAGTCGGGCACGACTGTAGACGCTACCGCCGCGCCGATCACCGGTGAGCGGTAAGCCGGGCCGACAGCTGCGCGAAGGCATCCTGGATCACGTCCGAGTAGAGCTGCTCGCCTTGGACGTTGGGGTGCACCCCGTCGGGTTGCAGCAGGCCGGGGTGCGCCGAAATCGCGCTGTACCAGTCGGCGATGATGACGTTCGGATGTGCCGCGGCTACGGCCTGCAGAGTGGGGTTGTCCTCTTCCCAGGACCCGAACAGGTTGACCAGCACGATCATCCGGTCCGGTCCGAGTGCGTTGATGACGTCGTGCACCAGCTGTGGAT
>JALYVL010000049.1 GCA_030853285.1 Actinomycetota bacterium
GTCCTGATGGGCCTTGCCGTCGGCGGCATCGTCGCCTCACTGATGACGGCGATGCTCAGCCTGAACGACCTGGCCGCGCGGCCACGCCGAACCACCGCACGACCGGATTGTCGCGCGCTCTTCCGTTTCCGCCTATGCCTACTCATTGGTTCTACTTGCTCCTCGGGTGAACGGCCCCGGCCCTGCAGTAGAGGCTAGCTGCAGGGCCGGGGTCACACCTGTACAACTCAGTCGGTGGTCTCGTTCTTGGTGGCCTGAACGTCCTGGGACACACCGTCGGATGCTGTCTTCTTGCCGTGCTGGTAAGCACCCGCCGCGGCGACCGCACCAGCGGCTGCAACTGCTCCGCCAACCAGCAGCTCGGTGTTGCGGCCTCCGGAAGCGCCACCGACACCGGTCTCCGCACCACCACCCGGCGTTGCACCGGATCCTGTGCCGCCCCCGCTCTGGTTCAGCGTGCCGTTGACGCCGTTGGGGAAGAACCCGCCGGAGGTGGCGACCTTCGGGGTGAGGTAGACGATGTTGAGGACGTGGCCGGGTGTGCGGCCGAAGGCGATGCCGTTCTCGTCGGTGGGCACGATGTTCGAGGTGCCGTTGGCGCTGATGCCTTGGTCGTCGGAGCCCACACCGTCAAGACTGCCGCGCGCGGCAGAGATCTTGCCGGCCAAGCCCTGGACGTCCATCCCCATGTTGTACAGGGTTGTCCTGATCAGGCTTGCGTGGTAGGCCTCCGCGGCAAGAATGCCCGCTGCTGCGGAGAGATAGGTCTTGTTGCTGACCAGCGGTGCTGCGCCCTTGTACGCGGTGACGCCGACATCCTCGAAAATGAAGGCGGCGAGGAGGAAGTTCGTCTCGTTCGCGTACGGGTCGAACGTTCCCGGAATGCCGGCAGCCTTCGCAGCCGCGGCGAAACTGGAATCCAGGTCGATCGCGGGACGCGATACCGCAGCACTGCCGAGTGCGGTGCGTAGGAACGTCACGTGTTCCGCCTCGTCCTTGGCGATCTCTTGCGCGTACTGCTTGATGTTCGCCGTTTGGAATGACACCGCACGGCCCCCGGTGACCTCGCCCATCCTGCCCACACCGTCGAAGCTGCCGGACAGGCGATTGCCGGTGGTGGCTATGGCGTAGAACTCTGCCTCAAGGTATTCCAGGTTCAGCGCGAAGTTCAGGATGGCGGCGTCGCTGGGTCCCTGAGTGTCCTGGGCGAAAGCCTCCGGCGCGCCGAGCACCGATGCGGCGCCGACACCTAGCGTGCCTATTCCTGCCGCCCTGAGGAAACGTCGCCGGTCCAGCCGGTTCTCCGCACTCCGATTAATAGCACTGGTGATGAACTTCTTCTCAAACATCGCCGATCCTCTCGTCTTGGCCTTATTCCGGTGGTGGAGCCGGGCCCGGGACCCGATGTTCTGAGGGGTCCCATCTGGTGAATACCGTCACTGGACTCTCCAATGATCGCAACCCGGAGCTGTTGACCGCTTCAGCCTTTACCGCAAACGATCAAGCAAGACGATCAACTGCGGACGTGCTCATGTTCGAAGCGTTCGTCCAGCGTTCGGCTGCCGGCCGAGTTAGGTTCGATGGGTCGCCGATGCTCCAGCTCAGGGGGTCGGCCGTCCGATGAGTTCCGGGAGAGCGCAGCGAGGAGACGACGATGAGTGGCGAGTTGAACGGACGGCGGGTGGCGATCCTGGCCGCCAAGGGCGTCGAGCAGGTCGAGCTGGTGCGGCCGCGTGATGCCGTCCTGGCCGCAGGCGCCGAGGTGACCCTGGTGTCACTCGAGTCCGGCGAGATCCAGGCAATGAACGGCGACATCCATCTGGCGGACACGTTCGCGGTGGACAAGACAGTGGCCCAGACCTCGCCCGAGGAGTACGACGCGCTGATCCTGCCCGGCGGCACGGTGAATCCGGACACGCTGCGCCAAGATGCGGATGCGGTGCGCTTTGTGCGGGATTTCGTCAACTCGGGTAAGCCGGTGGGCGTCATCTGTCATGGACCGTGGACCCTCGTGGAAGCAGGCGTCGTGCAGGGCAGAACCCTGACGTCCTACCCGAGCATCCGGACGGACCTGGCCAACGCCGGTGCCAACGTGGTGGACGAGGAAGTGGTGACCGACAACGGCCTGGTCTCCAGTCGTAGCCCCGACGACCTGGATGCCTTCTGCGCGAAAATCGTCGAGGAGTTCGCCGAGGGCAAGCACGCAGTGGGCGCAGCACGGTGAAAGCGGACGCTCCCGCGAACGCGCTGGCCAATCAAACGTCGCTGGACAAGCCGGCGGGGGTTTACCGCGACATCATCCGCAAAGCGCTCCCGCCCGGCGCCGTCCGCGACGTGCTGCACGGTGTCTGGCTTGGCCATCCCTTGCATCCCGTCCTGGTGCAGCTGCCGATGGGGGCTTTCATCAGCGCGGTGGTGCTCGACTGGTTGCCCGGTGAGCACCCCGACGCCGATGCGTTGCTGGCCACGGGCCTGCTCGCCACCGTGCCGGCCATCGCAGCAGGCGCCGCCGACTACAGCGAAGGGCACGAAGAGCAACAACGTGTCGGCCTGGTGCACGCCGGGGCGAACACCGTGGCCACCGTGCTGTACCTGGTCTCGCTGCGTCAGCGCAAATGCGGGCGACGTGGAGCAGGCCGGCTGACTGCGGCGCTCGGTCTCGGCGTCAGCGGCGCGGCCGCCGCCCTGGGCGGACACATGAGCTACGCGATGGCGATGGGCGCCAACCACGCCCAGGGCGTGCCCCACGTGGCACCCGGAGAGAGCACCGACCTCGGCCCGCTCGACGAGCTGGTGGAGCGGGAGCCGGTGCGCAAGATGGTGGGCACTGTGCCGGTGCTGTTGGTGCGGGAGGGCCACGCCGTGCACGTGCTGGCCGATGAGTGTTCGCACGCCGATGGCCCGCTGCACGAGGGGACGATCAGCACCAGCGGCACCGGCGCGCTGTGCGTGACATGTCCGTGGCACGGCAGCGTCTTCCGCTTGGCCGACGGCGCCGTGCAGCATGGCCCGGCGACTGCGCCTGCGCCGGCGTTCGACACCTCGGTGGTCAGCGGGCGTGTGTACGCGACGGTGCGGATGGTGCCCGGAGTTCCCGCCGCGGGCTGATGCCGGCGCGGCCGGCAGCACCGCGCTGAACGCGGTGACGTACCTCGACATGGTGCTCCGCGGCCGCGGCACGAGCAGCACGCCGGAGGACACCGTGGAGAAGGTCTCGGAAGACCCACGTGCCGGTGCCCGGCGAGGGTGATGAGCGGGACAACCGGGTGTCCGGTCTCGGTGCGTTGACCGGAATTGTCTCCGGCGTGGGCATCGGGGGCTTGCTGGGGGTGGTCCGTGCCGCGGGCTGGCGCCCGGGAATTCTTGCCGGGAGCACAGCTGCCACCCTGGGGCACTGCTCGGTACGAACGGCCCGATGACGGCTCTGGGCATCACCGACCCGCGGACCTGGCCGAGGAGCTCATGGGTTTCCGATGTGGTTCCGCACCTTGCCTACGGCGTGGTGACGGCGTGCGTGGTAGCCGGATTTGATCGCTGAGCTCACGTCGTGCGGGGATCACCCTGGGTGATGTCGCTGACGGTGACGTATACATCGGCGGGTTCGACGGCGGGTACTGGGCTGCCGAGGAGGTCACTGAGGACGGTCGCCGCGACCCGCCGCGTGTGCTCGCCCAGCTGTTGCAGGTCGGCCCCGTACGCCCCGACGAGGTCGATATCCGCGCCGTGGCAGTCGCTGTTTCCGTCGAGGTCGAGGGCGACGTCGACCGGTGCGGACATGGTGGTCTCGGTGAGTGCCCGGTTGAGGTAGATCCGCAGGACCTGGTCCGTGATGTGCAGGGTGTCGCGCCCGCGCTCGGCATCCTCGGTGGAAACGTCGATGGTGGCGCGGACGGGTTGGGTGCGACGGGAGGTGGCTCGGACCGCACCGATCACGGAATCACGGATCTGGGTCCACCCGGGCTGGGGTGCTTCACGCAGCTCGCGGGTGGCCCGGGCCAGGAGATCGTCGGGGTTGCTGGTTGTCATCGCCACCTTGCCATTCTTTGCGCCACGCTACGTCGGCCGCGGTGCAGTTGACCTCGTACGGCCCCGTCGCTGAGATTGAGCACATGGCCGATCTCGGCGTGGGTCAGGCCTTCGATCTCGCGCAGTATCCAGCATGCGCGTTGTCGCTGGGGTAATTCCGCCAGGGCGGCCTCCAAGGCGGCGAGCAGTTCGGCCTGGGTCAGCTCCGCCAGGGGGCCCGCATGGTGATCGGCGGGCAGCACAAGCAGCAGGCGGTCATCGATCGGTCGGGCTCGAGCTTTCCTGCGGTGATCGATGGCCTTGTGCGCGGTCAGGCTGAACAACCACGTCCGCAGTCTCGACTCGCCCCGGTAGGCGTCCATGCCTTTCCACGCGGCGACGAACGCGTCCTGTACCACTTCCTCGGTGGCCCCGTGATCGGCAAGCATGCGCCGGGCGTAGCGGTACATCGCCGGGCCGTGGCGGTGCACGATGACTTCGAACGCCTCCCGGTCACCGAGGCGAGCAGCGCGGGCCAGCGCCGCATCACTCGAGTGCTCGCCCGCCTCGTCGCTTGGGTCCACCACGCCCATTCTGCCCGGCCCCGTTGCGCCACAGCATGACGGCGCGCACCGAATGGTCCAGCCCATCGCTGTGATACAGATCACACGTTTGGACCGTGCGCTGTGGCGGATTCACCTCGACTCACCTCATGACCAGCCATCGTGACGACGAAACGGAGCTTCCTGATGACGAGCAGCACCCAGCCTTCCTCCCCCTCCCAGGGCAAGGACGTCGCCCAGCACCGGGAGTCCGGGTCCGCCTTGGTGAGTGCGCAGGGCAAGACTTCCATCGCGGACACGGTGGTGTCCAAGATCGCCGGTATCGCGACCCGAGACGTGAGCGGGGTGCATGCCGTCGGCGGCGGCGCGTCGCGGGCGGTAGGTGCACTACGGGAGCGCATTCCGGGGGCGCGTACCAACCACTCCCAGGGTGTGTCGGTGGAGGTCGGGGAGAAGCAGGCCGCGATCGACCTCGACATCGTAGCCGACTACGGGGTGTCCATCGCTGACCTGTCCGCGGGTATCCGCCGCAACGTCATCGGCGCTGTCGAGCGGATGACCAGCCTGGAGGTCACCGAGGTCAACATCACGGTGCACGACGTGTTCCTCGACGACGGCAACGACGACACCGACAGCGACGCACCCGCCCGAGTCCAATGACCCACCCCGCTTCCTCCGCCCCCGACCCGAGAACGAGGTCGGGGACCGGAAGCCCTGGTGCTGCAGTCGCCGGCCCCGATCCAGCCGATGTGGTGACGGCGGCGGTCCACGCGGTGCCCGGTGTGGCCGCCCTGCACAGCGGAATGTTCGGTGAGGTCGGCACCTACCTGCCCGGCCGCCGGGTTCCCGGTATACGCATTACGGAGGCAGGCACTGACGTCCACGTGTCTCTGTTCTTCGGTGCTCCCGTGCGTGCGGTCGCCGAACAGATTCGCCGAGTCGTGGGCGGGCTCGTCCCCGGGCCGGTGCACGTCACTGTGGAGGACGTACTGCCCACCTCCGCCGGATCCACTTCGCCCGAGCTCTGACACCCCACCCTGCCGGTGTGGGTGTTCGTCCACCGATTCGGAGAATCGACATGACCACCTCGACCCTCGGTCTGCTTGCCGGCATTCTGCTCGGCATCGCCGCCGCCGCCGGCGGATTCGGCGGATTTCTGATCGCCCTCGTGCTGGGGGTGCTGGGTTACCTGCTCGGTGCGCACCGCGACGGTGAGCTGGACCTCGGTGCCTTGCTGCGCGGGCGCAACCGTGGCTGACACCCCCGAGGACCCCGGCTCCCGCGGCAGTCTGACTGTCCGCGACAAAGCCGCCGAGCGGGTCGCCCACTACGCGGCCCTGCACGTGCCGGGGGTACTGACCCACTCCGGTGGGCTGGACCGGATCACCGGCCGCGACCTGCCCCGCGTCGCTGTCACCGTCGCCGGTGGACACGTGCGAGCGCATCTGGACATCGCCGTGGCCTGGCCCCAGTCGCTGCCGGAGGTGTCCGGCGCTGTCCGTGCACAGGTGAGCCAGCAGCTGAGCACCCTCGTAGGTCTGGTGGTCGACGCGGTAGACGTCGCGGTGCCGACGGTCCTCATGCCCGACGCGAGCTCCGCGGGAAGGGCGCTGCAATGAGCGCCCCCGACACCGCCGCTCCCAGCCAGGAAGCACCCACCCGCCACCGCGCGGGTGCGCAGCCCGAGGCCCCGACATCCGCGAAGGGCGCGGAGCTGAGTTCGGGCCGTGCGCCGGTCGCGGCACCAGCGGCAGCGACCGTGGGGGTGCTGTTGGCGCTGGGGTTGTTGGGAGCCGGGGTGGTGGGAGTACGCGACGGTGCGGTGGGCGCCGGATGGTTGCACGGGGCGTACTGGACCCGGACCGCCGCGCAGCACGTTGACGGTCTCTCGCCGCAGGTGTGGATGATCCCGGTCGGTGTGGTCCTCGCCCTGGTAGGTGTGTGGTGGTTGCTGGCAGCCCTGAAGCCGCGGCGCCGCACCGCCCTCGCCGTGCAGGCTGGCGCCGCCGTATGGATTCGTCCCCGCGACCTCGCGCATCTGGCCGCCACCACCGCGGACCAGGTGCCTGGAGTCACCCACGCCTCAACGTCGGCCAAGCGCCGGAAGGTGTCGGTCACCGTGGACACCACCAGCAACGACACCGCCGCAGTCCGCACCGAGGTCACCGAGGCGGTCACCAACCGGTTGGCCGCCCTGGCGTCGGCTCCCCGGGTGAAAGTCACTGCGAGATCCCGAGGAGGCTCCCGATGACCCGCACCCTCGCCGGCCTGGACCGACTGCTGGCCCTGCTCCTGGGGCTGGTCCTGCTCGTGGTCGGGGTCGGCGCCATCATCTGGCAGGGTGGCTGGTACCACCAGGCCCCCCGCACGCTGACCGCCCCATGGCTCACTTCGGCCACCACCGCGTCGTGGTGGCCGTGGGCCGCCGGAATCGGCGGCATCGTCCTCATCCTGCTCGCGCTGCGTTGGCTGGTGGCTCATCTGCCGCACCGGCGGACATCGTCGGTGAAGCTGGCGGGCAGCGACCGCACCGGCAACCTCACCGCGGACCTCAAAGCGGTGGCCGCCGCAGCCGCCACCTCGCTGGCCGACACCCCCGGGGTGCGCTCCACCTCGGGCAGCGCCAGCACCGACCGCGGACAACCCACCCTCACCCTGACCGCGACCCTCGAACCGACCGCGGACTTGGCCACCGTCGCCGCCGCCGCCGACCGCACCTGCGCCCAACTCGCTGCCGCCCTGCCCGACACCGACGTCGCCGCCCAGGTGCACCTGCGGGTCGCCCGCTCGGCCCGCGACCAACCCCGCGTGTCCTGACCCCACCGATCTGTTGAGAAAAGGGAATCACTCGATGGCGAACTCCGCAGAGCAAACGGCGCCGCCGCTCTGCTGCACAAATACGTGGTCGCCTCCGCCACGGGCGACACTTCCGGGCACACACCGATCGGTGATGCCCTCCTGACGACGCCCTGCCGGGGCGCTGCACGAACCGCGGACACGGCCGACCGGTCGCTGCGGACAGCACCACCACAACCATGCTGTGCCCACAAGGTGCGGCA
>JALYVL010000050.1 GCA_030853285.1 Actinomycetota bacterium
GCAGTGACCTGGGCCACTGCCTTGGGCCTGGGATACTGAAGGCATGGCCGGTACACCACTCGACGGAGGACCGCCCCCGGTCGACGGGGAGCTGCCGGCCTCGGCGTTGGGCGGCTTGGGTTCGCGGCCGTTCGGCGTCTACGTGCACGTTCCGTTCTGCGCCACTCGCTGCGGCTACTGCGACTTCAACACCTACACCGCGCAGGAACTGGGCAGCGCCGCGTCACCGCAATCGTGGCTGGATGCTGTCCGGCGCGAGCTCGACCTTGCGGCCGCGGTGCTCGGTAGCGCGCCGACGGCGGACACCGTCTTCATTGGGGGCGGTACCCCGTCACTGCTCGGCGCCGACGGGCTGACCGCAGTGCTCGAGGCCGTCCGGAGCTCCTTCGGACTGTCCGCCGGTGCGGAGGTCACCACGGAGTCCAACCCAGAATCGACCTCGCCCGCCTTCTTCGCCGGTATTCGCGGCGCCGGCTTCACCCGGGTGTCGCTGGGGATGCAATCGGCGGCGGCGCACGTGCTGCGGGTGCTGGACCGCACGCACACCCCTGGCCGTCCGGTGGCCGCAGCTTGCGAGGCGCGGGCGGCCGGGTTCGACCACGTGAACCTGGACCTGATCTACGGCACGCCGGGGGAGACCGATACCGACCTGGCCGGATCGCTCGCCGCGGTGCTGGACGCCGGCGTGGACCACGTCTCCGCCTACGCGCTGATCGTCGAGGACGGCACCGCAATGGCCCGGCGGGTGCGCCGCGGTGAGCTGCCGATGCCTGACGACGACGTGCTCGCCGACCGCTACGAGCAGCTCGACGCGGGGCTCCGCGAGGGCGGGCTCGACTGGTACGAGGTGTCCAACTGGGCGGCCGATGACGACGCCCGCTGCCGGCACAACCTCGGCTACTGGGACGGCGGGGACTGGTGGGGCGCCGGTCCGGGGGCGCACAGCCACGTCGGCGGGGTGCGCTGGTGGAACGTCAAGGCGCCAGCCAAGTACAGCAGTCTGCTTGCGGCGGGCGCATCGCCCGCGGTCGGTCGTGAAGTGCTCACACCGGAAGAGCAACACACCGAGCGGGTGATGCTCACCGCACGGCTGCGCTCGGGACTGCCGGCGGCCGAGCTGGATAGTGGCGAGCTGGCGGCCGGGCAGACCGCGGTGCGGGACGGATTGCTGACCGAACACGGTGACCGGCTAGTGCTGACCGACCGCGGCCGGTTGCTGGCCGACGCAGTGGTGCGGGAGGTGCTGCGCACCCGTGCGTGAAATAGGCCCACAGGTGAACAGAAATCGCGCACAGGCGCGCAGCGCATACCCTGAGGGACGGAGGTGATGACCGATGTCCAGTACCGACGACCGCCGGTTTGCGGTACTCCGCGCGATCATCGCCGACTATGTCTCCACGCAGGAGCCCGTCGGCTCGAAGACTTTGGTCGACCGGCACAACCTCGGGGTGTCCAGTGCCACGGTCCGCAACGACATGGCGGCGCTGGAGGACGACGGTTACATCGCCCAACCGCACACCAGCGCGGGCCGCATCCCCACCGACAAGGGCTACCGCCAGTTCGTCGACGGTATCGCCTCGGTGAAGCCGCTCTCGGCTGCCGAGCGCCGCGCCATCCAGGGCTTCCTGGAGACCGGCGTCGATCTGGACGACGTGCTGCGCAAGGGCGTGCGGCTGCTCGCTCAACTCACCCGCCAGGTCGCGGTGGTGCAGTACCCCACCCTGTCGGTGTCCTCCGTTCGCCACCTCGAGGTGGTCGCCCTCACCCCGGCCCGGCTGTTGCTGGTGCTCATCACCGACTCCGGTCGCGTCGATCAACGCATCGTCGAGCTAGGCGATGTGATCGCGGACGCAGCGCTGGCGCGGCTTCGCGGTCTGCTCGGCGGGGCGCTGGAAGGCAAACGGCTCGCCGACGCCTCGATCGCAGTTACCGAGCTGGCCGAGCAGGCGCCGGCCGATCTGCGTGATCCAGTGCTGCGCACCGCCACGGTGTTGGTGGAGAGCCTGGTCGAGCATCGGGAGGAACGGTTGGTGCTGGGTGGCACCGCCAACCTCACCAGCGCGAGCGACTTCACGGCGTTCCCCGGCGCGCTGCGCTCGGTGCTGGAGGCACTGGAGGAGCAGGTGGTCGTGCTCAAGCTGCTCGCCGCCGCACAGGACTCCGGTACCGTCACCGTTCGGATCGGCCACGAAAACGAGGCCGAGGAGATGCGTGCCACGTCGATGGTGTCCGTCGGATACGGGGCCACCGGAACAGTCCTGGGGGGCATGGGCGTTGTGGGACCGACGAGGATGGACTACCCGGGCACGATCGCCTCGGTGAGCGCGGTCGCCCGGTACGTCGGCGAGGTGCTGGCGGGGCGCTAGTTCGACCCAGGCGGTACAGGCACGAGCGAGCAGTGAGGATGCAGAGCAGACGTGGCACGGGACTACTACGGAACACTAGGTGTGGGCACCAAGGCCAGCGGCGAGGAGATCAAGCGCGCCTACCGCAAGCTGGCCAGGGAGTTGCACCCCGATGTCAACCCCGAACAGGCCGCCCAGGTGCGCTTTCGTGAGGTGACCACGGCCTACGAGGTGCTGTCGGATCCGGCGAAGCGACAGGTCGTGGACCTCGGCGGCGACCCGATGGAGAGCGCAGCCGGCGGCAACGGTGCCGGCGGATTCGGCGGTCAGGGCTTCGGGTTCGGCGACATCATGGACGCGTTCTTCGGCGGAGGCGGCGCGGGCGGTGGTGGTGGACGCGGACCGCGCAGCCGGGTGCAGCCGGGTTCCGACGCGTTGCTCCGTGCCGAGCTGAGCTTGGCGGAGTGCGCCAGCGGCGTAGCCCGCGAGATCAGCGTGGACACCGCGGTGCTGTGTACCGAGTGCACGGGCGCGGGTACCGCCAGGGGCACGCACGCCGAGCGGTGTGACACCTGCGGCGGAGCAGGCGAGGTGCAGTCCATCCAGCAGTCCTTCCTCGGCCGGGTGGTCACCGCCCGTGCTTGCCCGACCTGCCGCGGGACCGGGGAGACCATTCCCGATCCGTGCCAGCAGTGCGGCGGCGACGGCAGGATTCGCTCGCGCCGGACGATCACGGTCAAGGTGCCTGCCGGGGTCGGCGACGGCATGCGGATCCGGCTGTCCGGCCAGGGCGAGGTCGGACCGGGTGGAGGACCGGCGGGAGACCTCTACGTCGAGATCGCCGAGCAGCCGCACGAGGTTTTCGTGCGCGACGGCGACGACCTGCACTGCACCATTCGCATCCCGATCACCGACGCCGCGCTGGGCACCAAGGTCGGGTTGGACACCATCGATGGTCACGCCGATATCGCGGTGGAAGCAGGCACCCAGCCCGGAACGATCAGCACCTTGCGTGGCCATGGCATGCCCCGGCTGCGCAGCGGGGTGCGCGGTGACGTGCACGTGCACCTGGATGTCGTGGTGCCCAGCCGCCTCGATCACAAGCAAAGCGACCTGCTGCGCCAGTTCGGCGAGCTGCGGCCGCGCGACCAGGCCGAGGTGGTCACCGCAGGGTCCAAGCAGAGCGGTGGACTGTTCTCCCGGCTGCGGGACACCTTCAGCGGTCGGTAGTGGCGCCCCCGGTGTTTCACTTCGCTCCGTTGCCCGGCAATGGTGGCCGCGTGACGCTGGACGGTGCGGAGGGCCGCCACGCCGCGACGGTCCGGCGAATCCGAGCAGGCGAGCGCGTGCTGCTCACCGACGGACACGGCGGCATCGCCGACTGCACGGTGACCGCCACCGCGCGCGACGCCCTCGAGCTGCTGGTCAACGAGCGGCGTGAAGTGGCCGAGCCGACGCCCAGAGTGACGGTGGTGCAGGCGCTTCCCAAGGGCGAGCGCTCGGACCTGGCGGTGGAGTTGGCCACCGAGGCGGGGGCCGACGCCATCATCCCTTGGCAGGCGCAGCGTTGCGTGGCCCGTTGGGAGGGGCCCAAAGGTGACAAGGGCGTCCGACGATGGCAGGCGACGTCAGCCCAGGCCGCGAAGCAGTCCCGGCGGCCCTATGTGCCCGAGGTCGGCGATCTGCACAGCACGGCCCAGTTGGCCGCACTGGTGGGGCACACCGTTGCTGCGGGCGGGCGGGCGCTCGTGCTGCACGAGTCGGCTCAGACCCCGCTCACCGCGCTGTCCTTCGCCGTACCGGCTGTGCTGTTGGTGGTCGGACCAGAAGGCGGGATCGATGACGACGAGTTGAGCGCACTCACCACGCGGGGTGCGGCAGCCGTGCACCTCGGGCCCACCGTGTTGCGCACCTCCACCGCGGCCGCCGTCACCCTCGGCGCGCTGGGCGTACTTACTCCGCGTTGGCGGGACGCACCCGGTGTCTGAGCAGCGGCTCAGCCGACGAGTCCTGCTGGCCGGCGCGGTCGTGGCTACGGTCAGCGCATGCGCCGGGCGCCCGCGCGCAACTTCCCCAGCACGAACGGAGACGCCAGTGCGTATCGCCTACGGCCCCGATGCATCCCAGTTCGGCGAGCTGTACCTGCCGCCGGACACCGACCAGGCGGTTCCCGTGGTGGTGGTACTGCACGGCGGGTACTGGCACGCGCAATACGGGCTCGAGCTCGGCGCGCCACTGGCTGCGGACCTCGTGGCCCATGGTGTGGCCGCGTGGAACATCGAGTACCGCCGGATCGAGAACGGCGGTGGCTGGCCAACCACCTTTGACGACGTCGCCGTGGCCACGGATGCGCTGGCGGGTCCCGTGCAGGACGCCGCACAGGGTCGGCTCGACCTTGCCCGGGTGCGGCTGCTCGGACACTCCGCGGGCGGGCAGCTGGCGGTGTGGCTGGCCGGTCGCCATACCCTGCCCGCCGGCACGCCCGGCGCCAACCCGCGGGTCCAGGTGCAGCGCGTGATCGCCCAAGCCGGGGTACTCGATCTGTTGGCTGCTGAGCAGGATGGTCTCGGTGACGGGTCGACCGCTTTGCTGATGGGCGCGCCCAGTAACGCAGATCGGCAGCGTTACCTCCTCGCCTCCCCGCAGCAGCGACTACCGATCGGCGTCCCGGTCACCTGCGTGCACGGCACCGCCGACACCAATGTGCCCCCCAGCCAGAGCGCGGACTACGTCCGCGCGGCCCAGGCCGCCGGGGATCGTGCGACGCTCGTATCGGTGGCCGGAGCCGACCATTTTGCGCTGATCGACCCGTCAACGCCGGCCTGGGCAGACTGCCGTGACGCGCTGCTGGCGCCGTAGGATGGGGACGTAATGGACCACGTGACCTCCACCCTCGTCATCCCCGGCGCCGATGCCTTGGCCTTCCTGGGCTCCGCCGACGCAAACCTCCGTGTGATCGAGGAGCTGCTCAGCGCCGATGTGCATGTGCGGGGCAACGAGGTCCGCCTGTCCGGTGAGCCGGCCGAGGTCGCTTTCGCGGAGCGCGCCGTCACCGAGCTCATCGCCATGGCCCGTCGCAACCCGGAGCTCACCCCCGAGGGGGTGCGGCGCACGGTCGGGATGCTCACCCGGGACAGCGGCGCCTCGCCGGCAGAAGTGCTGAGCTTGGACATCCTGTCCCGTCGCGGCAAGACGATCCGCCCGAAGACGGTGAACCAGAAGCACTACGTCGACGCCATCGACACCCACACCATCGTCTTCGGGATCGGTCCGGCCGGTACCGGAAAGACCTATCTGGCCATGGCCAAAGCCGTGCACGCGCTGCAGAGCAAGCAGGTCAGCCGCATCATCCTCACCCGGCCGGCAGTGGAAGCCGGGGAGCGCCTCGGATTCCTGCCCGGCACCCTGAACGAGAAGATCGACCCCTACCTGCGCCCGCTCTATGACGCACTGCACGACATGATGGACCGTGAGGCCATCCCCAAGCTGATGGAGGCGGGCACCATCGAGGTGGCACCGCTGGCCTACATGCGGGGTAGAGCCCAACCGTACAACGCGCATGTCCTTACTCCCGACGGCTTCCGGCCGATCGGTTCACTCGCCATCGGGGACCTGGTCATCGGCTCCGACGGTTCCCCGACCCCGGTCCTCGGTATCTATCCGCAGGGGCGCCGAGAGGTCTATCGGGTGACGACGCAGGACGGTGCATCGACGATCTGCTGCGGCGAGCATCTGTGGCAGGTGGCCACCCCCGAGGACAAGCGACGGTTCGGGCACCGGGTGCTGGAAACTCGCGAGATGATCGGGCAGTTGCGACGTGCCCACGCCCGCCGTTACGAGATCCCGGTGATGGCGCCGGCCGAGCTGAAGCCACAACCGGTGCCGATGGACCCCTATGCCCTCGGCTTGCTGCTGGGAGACGGGTGCCTGACCACCTCCACGACCCCGGCCTTTACGACGGCCGATCCTGAGCTGGCCCAAGCCCTCGAGGAAGCACTAGACGGAATCGAGCTCGTCCACAAGGACAGATACGACTACGTGCTGCGCAACCGGGCGGGTCATCGTGGCGGTGTGATCGTCACCAACCCCGTCACCGCTGTCCTACGTGATCTCGGGCTTGCAGGCACTCGTTCGGCCACCAAGTTTGTGCCGGAGCGGTACCTCAACAACTCCTTCGAGGTCCGCTTGGCGCTACTGCAAGGTCTGTTGGACACTGACGGCGGCCCCATCACCCAGCGAGGGCGCACGTGCCGAGTGCACTACACGACGACGTCTCCCCAGCTGAAGGACGACGTGTTGTTCCTGGTGCGCTCATTGGGCGGAGTGGCGTATTTGCGCACCCGCGTTGCACACGGCCGCAAGCCCGGCTTGGCGCAAGGTCGCGCGGTGGCCTTCCGCAACGATGCCTACGTCGTGGACATCAGGATGGCGCCGGGCGTCCGGCCGTTCCGACTGACGCGCAAGCGGTCGTCGTATGCGAACGGGACGGGGGGCAGGCCGATGCGCTTCATCGACAAGATCGAGTCGGTGGGCAAGCAGGAGACGCTCTGCATCCAGGTGGCCGCCGAGGACTCGCTCTACGTGACAGACGACTTCTTGGTCACCCACAACACTCTGAACGACGCGTTCATCATCCTGGACGAGGCGCAGAACACCACGGCCGAGCAGATGAAGATGTTCCTCACCCGGCTCGGGTTCGGCTCCAAGATCGTGGTCACCGGAGACGTCACCCAGGTGGACCTGCCTGGCGGCTCGGCTTCCGGTCTACGGGTGGTCCGCGAGATCCTGGAGGGCGTCGATGACGTGCACTTCTCCCTGCTCACCAGCAGTGACGTGGTGCGCCACCGCTTGGTGACCGACATCGTGGACGCCTACGAGCGCTTCGAAGCCCAGGATGGTGGCTTGGGCCAGCAGACGGTGCGGCGGCATCAGCGCCGCGGATCATCGCGATGAGCATCGAGGTGGCCAACGAGTCCGATGTGGACGTCGCTGAGGCCGAGCTGGTCAGCGTGGCCACGTTCGCCCTTGCTCGCATGCAGGTCCACCCGGCCGCAGAATTGTCCATGGTGCTGGTCGACTCTGTGGCCATGGCCGACCTGCACCTGCAGTGGATGGATCTGCCCGGACCGACCGACGTAATGTCCTTCCCGATGGACGAGTTGCGCCCCGGCGGGCGTCCGGACGCTGCGGAGCCAGGCCCCGCGATGCTCGGCGACATCGTGCTCTGCCC
>JALYVL010000051.1 GCA_030853285.1 Actinomycetota bacterium
TTTCGAACGCAACGTGGTGCAGCTGCACCAGGTGCTGGCGGTCAAGCTCGGGGACAAGGGCGCCGCGGAGGTGCCGCTGCGGCCCTGGTGGAGCGGCTAGGTGCAGCTCGCTCAGGGCGATATCTCCGCGCTGCTCAACGTCCGGACCTGGCGCGCCTTCGACGTCGATGACAACGGACGGGTGCTCGCCGGCTGGGACGACTCCGGCACGGTGCAACTGGTAGAGCTCACGGCCGACGGCACCGCCACGCCGCTGACGGCCCTACCCGGCTCCTGTTCGGGGCGCTACCTGCCCGGTGAGCGCTGCGTGGTCGTGCAGCACGACGATGGCGGGAACGAGCGGGCGCAACTGTCCTTGCTGTACCCGGATGAGTCTTCGGAGCTGGTGCCGCTGGTCCACGATCCCGCCTTCATCCACGCACTGTCCGGCGTGCTGGCCGGGCGTGTGGTGTACCGCACGAACCGCGCCAACGGCGTGGACTTCGACGTGGTGCTGCGCAACGTGAGCACCGGTGTCGAGCAGGTCCTCTACGACGGCGGCGGCAACGTCGCCGAGGTCGCCGTGTCGCCGGACTCCCGCTACACCGTTATGGCGCTGGTCGGTACTCGCCCCGTGTCCACTCAGCTGCTCCTCGTCGACACCTTGGCCGCAACGGCGGACAAGAGGGTCACCGAGCTCACCGGTGCCGACGAACACGCGGCGTACGAGAACATCCATTGGTTGCCCGACTCCTCCGGTTTTCTGCTCACCACCAACCGTGACCGCGACATGGCCGGTGTAGCGCGCTACGACGTCGGTACCGGCGAATTCACCTGGTTGGTGACGGACGATGCGTACGAGCTGACGGGATGGCTGTCGCCAGACGGTGCGCAGGTGCTGGTGGAGCGCAACCGGGAAGGATGGAGCGAACTCGCTGTGCACGACGGGATCACCGGCGCCCGGCTGCGCGAGGTATCCCTGCCTACACCAGGTGTCGTCACCTTTCCCTACCCCGATCCGCGCTTCAGTCCTGATGGCCGCACGGTGGCGATGTCGCTGAGCGCGCCGAGTGTGCCCGGAGACGTGTTGCTGCTCGACGTGGCCGGCGTGCACCTGCGTCGGGTGTCGCCCAGCACTGCCTTGCCGGACGTCCCCACACCACAGGTACATCGCATTCCCGCCTCCGACGGCGAGCAGATCCCGTGCTTGCGCTACGCACCGACGGTCAGCGGCAACGGATCATCGGTCACCGTCATCCACGGCGGTCCAGAGGGGCAGAGTCGTCCGGCATTCAGTCCTATCGTGGCGGCGCTGACGGCTGCCGGGCACACCGTCCTGGTGCCCAACGTGCGCGGCTCGTCCGGCTACGGCAAGCGCTGGGTGTCTCTTGACGACGTCCGATTACGGCTCGACTCAGTGACCGATCTTGCTGCACTGCATGATTGGCTGCCGACGTTGGGCTGCGATCCCGCCAGGGCTGCGTTGTGGGGCGGCTCCTACGGCGGCTACATGGTGCTGGCCGGCTGCGCATTCCAGCCCGAACGCTGGGCTGCCGGGGTGGACATCGTCGGGATGTCGTCACTGGTGACGTTTTTGGAAAACACCTCGCTGTATCGCCGCGCCGCCCGCGAGCGCGAGTACGGGACACTGGAGCACGACCGTGAGTTTCTGGAGCTGGCGTCGCCGCTGAACCGGATCGACGACGTACAGGCCGCGCTGTTGGTGATCCACGGCGCCAACGACCCCCGAGTGCCGCTGAGCGAGGCCGAGCAGCTGCATTCCGCCCTGACGGCACGCGGCGTGGAGTGTCAGCTACTGGTGTATCCCGACGAAGGCCACGGCCTGGCCAAACGGGTGAATCGGCTGGACGCCTACCCGCGTGCGCTGGACTTCCTGGCGCGTCAGTTGCGTTGACCCGGCTCAGCGGGCGTCCAGCGGTTTGGCTCCCAGCTCGGCCGCCAGTAGTTCGAGCGCTACTTCTTCGGGATCTCGCCGTCCCGCCGGGTCGCCCAACTCGCTGCTGGCCGCCTCCGCCAGCATCGCTTCGTCATCGAGTGGCTCGGCGGGCACCGGTGCGGGTTCTGCTTCATCCTGATCGGTGGGGGCTTCGGGCAAGGGAATGTCATCAGCGGTCGAAGTCGGCACCGCACCACCGGAGCGACGGGTATAGCGAGATGGGGCGGGTGGCGACGATGGCCGGCTGACCGGCGCCTGCAGCTCCGACTGCTCAGAACCAGTCTCGCACAGCACGTTCCAGTCCACACCGAGTACGTCACGCAGCGCTTCACGAACCACGTCGGCGTTGCGTGACTCCGTCAGCCGCTTCGCCAGCGGACCCGACTCGTGGCTCAACACCAGGGTGTCACCCTCCAGGCGACGCACCGTGGCACTGGAGAGCATGACCTCCGTGGTGCGGCTACGTTCGCGGACGGCATTGCGTACCTCCGACCAGACGGTGCGCACCGTGGCCGCATCCGGCTGGCCCGCAACGACGGTCGGCGGCGCGGTTGCGGGCTCCGCCGGAGCGGGCTGCTGCGGACGCTCGGGGGGCACAGACCGCTCGGGAGCCGCAGCCAGCGGCCTTGTCGCGGCGGCAGGTTGAGGAGCGGCGGCAGGTTGAGGAGCGGCGGCAGACGCTGCAGAAGGTTCGGCAGGCCGCCGGAACGGGGCTTCGTGGCCTTCTTCGTCCGTCGGCGGCGTGATGGTCATCCGCCGTTCCACTCGCTCCAGCCGTTGCAGCACCGCCGATTCGGCATCTGATGCCGCAGGCAACAGCATCCGCGCACACATCACCTCGAGCAGCAGCCGCGGAGCCGTGGCGCCGCGCATCTCGCCGAGGCCACTGTGGATCACCTCGGCGTAGCGGGCCAGGGTCGCGGCGCCGATCCGCTCGGCCTCATCACGCATCCGCTCCACCACGTCCCCCGGAGCCTCGACCAACCCGCGATCGCCCGCGTCGGGTATCGCGCGGAGCAGGATGAGGTCGCGCACCCGCTCGAGCAGGTCGACAGCGAAGCGGCGCGGGTCGTGTCCGACGTCCACCAAGCGCTGCACGGTGCCGAACAGGGCGGCGCCGTCGTCCGCCGCCAAGGCGTCCACCGCGTCGTCGATCAGGGCGACGTCGGTGACGCCGAGCAGCGACAACGCGCGCTGATACGTCACGCCCTCGGGCCCGGCTCCGGCCAGCAACTGGTCGAGCACGCTGAGCGAGTCCCGCGGCGAGCCACCCCCGGCCCGGATGACCAGTGGGTACACCGCGGCCTCGACCTGGACCTGCTCCTGAGTGCAGATCCGCTCCAACAGCCCGCGCATCACCGCGGGAGCGAGCAGCCGGAACGGGTAGTGGTGCGTGCGCGAGCGGATGGTGGCGAGCACCTTCTCCGGCTCCGTGGTGGCGAAGATGAACACGAGGTGCTCTGGCGGCTCCTCCACGATCTTCAGCAGCGCGTTGAAGCCTTGGGTGGTGACCATGTGCGCCTCGTCCACGATGAACACGCGGTAGCGCGAGGACGCCGGAGAGTAGAACGCCCTGTCGCGGAGCTCACGGGCGTCGTCCACGCCGCCGTGGCTAGCGGCGTCGAGCTCCACCACGTCCAAGGTGCCGGGTCCACCGGGCGCGAGACCCACGCAGGAGTCGCAGACACCGCAGGGCGTGGCGGTGGGGCCTTGCTCGCAGTTCAGCGAGCGAGCCAGAATGCGCGCCGAGGAGGTCTTGCCGCAGCCGCGCGGGCCGGAGAACAGGTACGCATGGTTGATGCGGCCGGTGTTCAGCGCGACGCTCAGCGGTTCGGTGACGTGCTCCTGGCCGACGACCTCGGCGAAGGTCGCCGGGCGGTACTTGCGATACAGGGCCACGGCGTGAGGGTACCGGCGGCCTCCGACAGCCGGTCAGCCGATCAACAGCGCACCCATGCCTCCCCTGTGCTACGCCGGAGCGAACACCCGCAGACCCACCGCGTGTGCGGCCGCGACCTGCCTCTGGTCATAGGAGATCATCGCCCCCGCAGCCACCCGGAGCGCCGCCACGACATGCAGGGCGTCGAGGCTCCGCAGATGCTGGCCGGGGAGCAACCCGGCATCGCGGTACTGCGAGCGGTCGGGCTCGATGAGTTCGACACGGTCCAACAACTCGGAGACCGCGGTCTGCGCGAGCGCCTCCCGCACGGCGAGTCGGCGCAGCTCCGTCTCCAGCAGCAAGCTGGAAAAGATCCGTCCGGCCCCGCTGACCACAGCGTCCATGTGCGCCGCCAACGCCGCCGATTCGCGCTCGTCAACCAGCAGCTTCGCCGCGGCCGACGTCTCGATGTAGACGATCAACGCTCACCGCGTAGCTCGTCCAAGGTCTCCTGCACACGATGTTCGCGGCGCACCCGCGGCAGTGTGGAGAAGCCGCCGGAGATGACCGGCTTCCGAGTTCGCAACGTGTCAATACCCGAGCGCTCAGGTGGAACGAGCACGGCCACCACCTCGCCGTGATTGGTGACCTCGATGGTTTCGCCGCTCTGCACCTCCCGCAGCACTTTGCTACTGCTGTTGCGGAGTTCTCGGTGCGGGATTGATCTGGACATGCCACGCCTCCTGTAGCAACCGTAGCAGCTCCGTTGGAGGCACTGGCCACGCAACCGCGGAGACAAGTCCTCGCACGCTCAGCCCGGTCGAAACTCGGCAGAGTGCGCCTTACGCCCCGTCGAGCAGCTTTTCCGTCGCCGCCAGCAGCACGCAGGTGGACAGCCCGTCGATGGCCTGGCCCAGCTCGACCTCGCCGGGGAACGTCGGCGCGATGCGGATGTTCTGATCCCGTGGGTCGTTGCCGTAGGGAAACGCCGACCCCGCCGGAGTCATCGCGATGCCTGCACCCTTGGCCAGCCCGATCACCCGCGACGCGGTGCCGTCGAGCACGTCGAGGCTGACGAAGTAGCCTCCCTTCGGATCGGTCCAGCTGGCCGCCTTCAACGCACCGAGCCGGTCGTCCAGGATCTGCGCCACCAGAGCGAATTTCGGTGCCAACAACTCACGGTGCTTGGCCATCGACGCCCGCACTCCGTCCGCGTCCCGCAGAAAGAGCGCGTGTCGCAGCTGGTTCACCTTGTCCGGGCCGATGCTCTGGGCGCCGAGGTTGAGCAGGTACCAGCTGATGTTGTCCGGCGAGCTGCCGAGGAAGCCGACACCCGCGCCGGGAAAGGTGATCTTGGACGTGGAGGCGAACACCATCGCCCGGTTAGGGTACCCGGCGTCCGCGCACAATCCGATGATGTCGACGGCCGCAGGCTGGTCGTCGGTCAGGTGGTGCACGGCGTAGGCGTTGTCCCAATACAGCCGGAAGTCCGCGGCGGCGCTCGGCATCGCGGCCAGCTGCGCGACGATCTCTGCGGCGTACACCGCGCCGGTGGGGTTGGCGTAGGTGGGAACAGCCCAGAGACCCTTGATCAGCGGGTCAGCGGCGACGAGCTGGGACACGACCGTCATATCGGGGCCGTCCTCCCGCATCGGGACGGGGATCATCTCGATGCCTAGCTGCTCGCACACCGTGAAGTGCCGGTCATACCCCGGCGCGGGGCAGAGAAACTTGATGCCCGGCTGCTGCGACCACGGCCGCTCGGAGTCGACGGTGCCCTGTAGCAGGGCGTAGACCAGCGAGTCGTGCATCATCGTCAAGCTCGCGTTCCCGCCGGCAATGAGTTGCGCCACCGGGATGTTCAGCAGGGTGGAAAAGATTTCACGCAACTCGACGAGGCCGGCCAGGCCACCGTAGTTGCGGCAGTCGGCGCCGGAGTTGTCGCGAAAGCGGTCTACTCCCGGTAGCTCGAGCAGCTCGGCGGAGAGGTCCAGCTGGTCGGGTGCGGGCTTGCCACGGGTGAGGTCGAGGGCGAGGTTGCGCGCCACCAGCTCGTCGTAAGCAAGGCGCTGCTCGTCGCGCAACGCGGTGAGCTCATCGTGGCTGAGCGTCGTCAATGACATTCCTCTGGGGCCCTTCTGCGGTGCCTGATCGTGCCCGGACATGAAAGGGGACCCCGCGCACCCGGCAGAGCCCGTTGACCCTTGCTGCCTTCCGGCCCTGGGGGAGTTCACAGGATGGACGCCGCGCGGGGTCCGTCGGCAATTGTAACGGTCGCTGGAATAGGCGGCCCGCGCCGCCGGTTGGCCTGGACATGCGCATCGAGATCTGGTCCGACATCGTCTGCCCCTGGTGCTACGTGGGCAAGCGCCGATTGGAGCGGGCCTTGGCAGGCTTCGCGCACGCCGAGCAGGTGGAGATTGTCTATCGCTCCTTCGAGCTCGACCCGGGCACTCCACAGGGTGGCGGACAGTCGGTCGCCGAGCACCTGGGCGAGAAGTACGGTGGCGGGGCGGCGGCGGGCGAGCAGATGGTCATCCAGATGACTGCGACCGCCGCCGAGGAGGGCCTGCAGTTCGACTACCAGTCGGCCGCGCGGGCCAACACCGTCGACGCGCACCGGCTGTTGCACCTCGCGCTCGCCGAGGGTGGGCCCACCCGGCAAGCCGAGCTCAAGGAACGGCTGCTCAAGGCCTACTTCACCGATGCGCGTGCGGTGGACGATCCCGCAGTGCTGACCGCAGTTGCGGCGGAGGCAGGGCTGTCCGAGGAACGAGTGGCGCAGGTCTTGGCCTCGGAGGAGTACCTGGACGACGTGCACGCCGACGTCGACGAGGCGCGAGCACTCGGCGTGAGCGGGGTGCCGTTCTTCGTCATCGACCGCAAGTACGCCGTCTCCGGCGCCCAGCCGGCGGAGGTCTTTGGTCAAGCGCTCACCCAGGCGTGGTCCGAGGCGCACCCCGTCCTGACCACGGTCGGCGGAGCTGGCGCAGACTCCTGTGGCCCGGACGGCTGCGCGGTCTGATCCTCCGGGGTGATTCGAAGCGTCGCGGCCGCTGCCGGTAGAGTGCGCGACGGAGGATTCGCCTAGTGGCCTATGGCGCTCGCCTGGAACGCGGGTTGGGTTAACGCCCTCAGGGGTTCAAATCCCCTATCCTCCGCCAACGGTACTGGCCGCTCGAGGCGGGCTTCGCTCTCTCGCATCCGGTCATGGGAGTATGCAGCACTGCCTGAGTTGCTGATGGCACGACTGACCGAGCTGTCGTAACCAACCACCGCCAGGCGGCACCGTCATCCGGACGGTGAGCATTCTTGTTGTCCGGGCGAAAACGGGACAAGCCCGAGTAGCGTCAGTCCGTCGGCTCCTTCAGGATGACCATGAGGTGACCATGACGTACTGCGCAGACAACCTGTTCAGCGCCGCCGAACGACACGGTGGCGCTGCCGCATGACTGCCATTGCCTCGCCCCGGGCCGGACTGTGGTGGGGCCGCCCGGTGTCGGAGTTGCGTTGGCAGCTCGAGTGGGCGACGTTGCTCGCCGATCCGGTGTGGCGCGGCGTCGGTGTGCCTCGCGGGGACGGCTCGCCCGTGTTGCTGGTGCCCGGCTTTCTCAGCGGTGACGTCTCACTGAGCACTCTGCGCACGTGGCTGCAGCGCATCGGGTACCGCACCTACCAGGCCGACATCCGGTGGAACGTCGACTGCGCCGACCGCGCGA
>JALYVL010000052.1 GCA_030853285.1 Actinomycetota bacterium
CCACCGGTGTGCACGATCAACCGGAGCGGCCGTCGTGGGCACCGCCGTCGTTGGAATCCGGGCACCTGGAGGATCCGAAGCTCGGCGCCGCCTTACGGACCCTGGAGCTGACCGTCCGCCATCGCCTGGACGGCTTGCTGCAGGGTAATCATCTCGGCCTTGTACCCGGGCCCGGGAGCGAACCCGGCGATGCGCGCACCTACCAAGCCGGCGACGACGTCCGGCGGATGGACTGGTCGGTCACCGCGCGCACCACCGAGCCCCATATCCGGCAGTCCGTCGCCGACCGCGAGCTGGAGACGTGGGTGGTCCTCGACCTCTCGCCGAGCCTGGACTTCGGCACCGCGGCGTGCGAGAAGCGCGACCTCGCGGTGGCGGCGGTCTCGGCGATCGCCCATCTGACCAACGGCGGGGGCAACCGGATCGGTGCAATCGTGGCCACCGGCGCCCACACCACCCGCATCCCGCCGCGGGGAGGCGCGGTCGCCGCACAGACGATGCTGCGCACCATCGCCACCACCCCCCGCGCCCCCGACGGCACCCGCGGTGACCTGGCGGCCGCACTGGAGCTGCTGCGCCGACCACCGCGGCGGCGCGGGATGGCTGTGGTGATCAGCGACTTCCTCGGCGAAATCACCTGGGAAAGGTCGCTGCGCGGGCTGTCTGCCCGGCACGACCTGCTTGCCGTGGAGGTGCTCGACCCCAGGGACATGGAGCTGCCCGACGTCGGGCGGGTGGTGCTGAGCGACCCGGAGTCCGGACGCGTCCGGGAGGTCAACACCACTGCGCGGTTGCGCACCGAGTTCGGCGCCGCGGCACTGGCGCACCGCGAGGAGGTCAACGCGACCCTGCGCCGCTGCGGTGCCCCGCGGTTGAGCCTGCGCACCGACTCCGACTGGATCGCCGACATCGTGCGCTTCGTCGCTGCCCGCAAACGCGGTTGGACGGGGGCGCGACGATGAGCCTGTCCGGGTTCAGCTCCCCGCTGTGGTTCCTGTTGCTGCTCGGTGTGCTCGCGCTGTTGCTGGGATACCTGCTGATGCAGCGGCTGCGCCGTCGCCACGCCATGCGCTTCACCAACCTGGCCCTGCTGGAGCGGGTCGCCCCCACCCGGCAGGGGTGGTCCAGGCACGTTCCGACCGCGCTGTTCCTGGTTGCGCTGATCGGGCTCACGGTCGCGCTGGCCGGGCCGACGTCCGAGCGCAAGGTCGCGCGCAACCGGGCGACGGTGATGCTGGCGATCGACGTGTCGCTGTCCATGGAGTCCACGGACGTCAACCCGACGCGGCTGAAGGCGGCGCAGGAGGCAGCGAGGGAGTTCGTCGACGGGCTGACCCCGGGGGTCAATCTCGGTGTGGTCGCCTTCGCCGGGACAGCCACGGTGCTGGTCTCGCCGACCACAGACCGGGCAGCACCCAAGGCCGCGATCGACAACCTGAAGCTGGCGGAGCGGACCGCGACCGGGGAAGCCATCTTCACCTCTTTGCAGGCCATCGACACGATTTCGGCGGTGGTGCCGGGCGGTACTCAGCCGCCGCCGGCCCGGATCGTGCTGCTCTCCGACGGTGCCCAGACGGTCCCCGAGTTCACCGACGACCCGCGTGGTTCCTTCACCGCCGCCGCGGAGGCCAAGAAGAAGAACGTTCCTGTGTCCACGATTTCGTTCGGAACCCGTTACGGCACGGTGGATATCGAGGGCCGCAAGCAGCCGGTGCCGGTCGACGATGCCTCCATGCGTCAGATCGCCAAGATCGCAAGCGGCGAGTTCTACACCGCGTCGAGCGTGTCCGACCTGAAGCAGATCTACGCCACCCTCGAGGAGCAGATCGGCTACGAAAAGGTGCGGGGCGACGCGAGCCGGCCGTGGCTGATCCTGGGCACGATCATCGCGCTGCTCTCCGCCGGCTCGGCGCTGATCCTGACCCAGCGACTCCCCTGACGTGCAGCACAAATGTGGGCTACTCGCCGGTAGCCGATAGGTTCGCACCATGGCCGCACCGGATTCCACGACCACAGCCCGCTCCGTCCTCGTCACGGGAGGCAACCGGGGGATAGGTCTCGCCATCGCCCGCGCGCTGGCCGCGGACGGACACCGGGTTGCCGTCACCCACCGTGGTTCCGGCGCGCCGGAGGGTCTGTTGGGGGTGCGCTGCGACGTCACCGACGCCGCCGCCGTCGACGCCGCGTTCGCGGAGGTGGAAGCGGCGCAGGGGGCGGTGGAGGTGCTGGTGTCCAACGCCGGCATCACCGAGGACACCCTGTTGCTGCGGATGAGCGAGGACCAGTTCACCTCGGTGCTCGACGCCAACCTCACCGCGGCCTACCGGGTGGCCAAGCGCGCCGCCCGCGGCATGCTCAAGGCACGCTGGGGCCGGATGGTGTTCATCTCCTCCGTCGTCGGTATGTCCGGCGCACCCGGTCAGGTGAACTACGCCGCTTCCAAGGCCGGACTTGTCGGGCTGTCGCGTTCTATCGCCCGTGAGCTCGGCTCCCGGTCCATCACCGCCAACGTGGTCGCCCCCGGCTACGTGGACACCGACATGACCGCTGAGCTCACCGACGCCCGCCGCAAGCTGATCACCGACTCCATCCCCCTCGGGCGTCAAGCCCAGCCCGAGGAGATCGCCAGCGCCGTGCGGTGGTTGGCCTCCGACAGCGCGGGCTACGTCACGGGTGCCGTCATTCCCGTCGACGGCGGCATCGGCATGGGCCACTAGCGCACACCAACACAGGAGGAAACTGACGTGAGCGGACTGCTCGAAGGCAAACGCGTGCTGATCACCGGGGTGATCACCGACGCATCCATCGCGTTCCACGCCGCCCGCGTGGCGCAGGAACAGGGAGCCACCGTGGTGCTCACCGGCTTCGGTCGGATGAGCCTGGTGGAGCGCATCGCCAAGCGGCTGCCCGAGCCTGCGCCCGTGGTGGAGCTGGACGTGGCCGACACCGAACAGCTGGCCTCGCTGGCGCAGCGGGTCGGTGAGCATGTCAACGGCCTGGATGGCGTGCTGCACTCGGTCGGCTTCGCGCCTGCCTCCTGCCTCGGTGGTGGCTTTCTGGACGCGCCGTGGGAGGACGTGGCCACCGCAATCCAGATCTCCGCCTTCTCACTCAAGTCCCTCGCCGTGGCCTGCCTGCCTTTGATGAGCAGCGGGGGATCGGTGGTCGGCATGGACTTCGACGCCCGCCAGACCTGGCCCGGCTACGACTGGATGGGGGTGGCCAAGGCGGCGCTGGAATCGACCAGCCGCTACCTGGCGCGCGAGTTGGGGCCTCAGGGCATCCGGGTCAACGTCGTGGCGGCGGGTCCGCTGTCCACGATGGCGGCGCGCTCCATTCCGGGTTTCGAGCAGTTCCAGCAGCCGTGGGCCGACCGGGCGCCGTTGGGCTGGGACCAGCACGACGTGCTGCCGGTGGCCAAGACGGTGTGTGCACTGTTGTCGGACTGGCTGCCGACCACCACCGGGTCGATGGTGATGGCCGACGGTGGTTTTCACGCCATGGGTGTTTAGCTGGTGGGCGACTACGACGCGTTGCTCGTGCTGTCCTTCGGAGGTCCCGAGGGACCGGAGGAGGTCCTGCCCTTCCTGCAGAACGTGACGCGGGGACGGGGGATTCCGCCAGAGCGGCTGGAGGCGGTGGCCCAGCACTACCTGCACTTCGGCGGCGTGTCGCCCATCACCGCCCTCAACCGCCGGCTCATCGCGGAGGTGGAGGCGGAGCTCGCGCGGCAGGGTTTGGGGCTGCCGGTGTACTTCGGCAACCGCAACTGGCACCCGCTGGTGGAGGACACCCTCCTCGAGATGCAAGCCGCGGGGGTACGCAAGGCGCTGGTGTTCCCTACCTCGGCGTGGGCGGGATACTCCGGGTGCCGGCAGTACCAGGAGGACATCGCCCGTGCGCGTGCGGCCGCGGGTACGGGGGCGCCGGAGCTGACCAAGCTGCGGCAGTTCTTCGACCACCCGGTGTTCATTGCGGCGGTCGCCGACGCCATCACCTCGGCCTTTGCGCAGTTGCCCGCCGAGCATCGTGCGGCTGCCCGCCTCGTATTCACCGCGCACTCGGTGCCCGACGCCGCCGACCTCGCCGCGGGGCCACCGGGGGAGGGCGGTCGACGGTACTCCCGGCAGGTCAGGGAGGCCGCCCGGCTGGCGGCCGAGCGCGCCGGCGTGCCCGACTACGACGTGGTGTGGCAGTCACGGTCCGGGCCACCGCAGGTGCCGTGGCTGCAACCGGACATCCTCGAGCACTTGCACGCGTTGCACGCGCGGGGCACCCGCGCGGTGGTGGTGTGTCCGGTGGGCTTCGTCTCCGATCACCTGGAGGTGCTGTGGGATTTGGACACTGAGGCAATCGAGGCAGCTCACGAGCTGGGTATCACGATGGTCCGCGCCGCCACTGCCGGCGCCGACCCCCGCTTCGCGGAGCTCGTCGTCGAACTGGTGCGAGAGCACACCGACACGGTGCCCGCCCGGCGACTGGGCACGGTGGGCGCGGCCGGGTGCACCGAAAACGGAGCACCCTGCGCGCCGCGTTGCTGCGAGCCGGCGGCGCGCGGGAGTTCGTAAACAGCCAGTGTCACCCTCCGGTGCTCTACCCTTGCGGGTAGTAGTGATACCCGCAGCCGTCGGTTGCTGGTCCCCACCGAGCGGCTCGGAGGATCGGTGCTCCCCCTTTGGCGACGGAAGCTGGCGCTGGTCAGCGCCGTGGTGGCGATAGCGCTGCTCGGCGCAGCCTGCACCAGCGCCCCCCTGTCCACCTCCGCGGCCGGTGCGGCGCCTGCTGGGGCTCCCGGTAGCAGCAGCGCCCCCGCCGCACCGCCTGCGTCACTCGCGTTCACACCCAAACCCGACGCCCAGCAGATCAACCCCCTTGATCCGGTATTGGTGACGGCATCGACCGGGACGCTCAACTCTGTCCAGCTGAGCAATGCCCAGGGCAAGACGATCACCGGCATCATCACGCCGGACAATCTGACCTGGAAGCCGTCCGAGCCACTGGGCTACGACAAGACCTACACACTCACCGTGAATTCCAGCAACCCCCAGGGCGTGCCGGGGACGCAGACGAGCACCTTCAGCACACTGAAGCCGAGCAACCAGACGAAGCCCTACCTCACGACGACGGCGGGAACACCGTTCAACAGTGCGAGCACCTACGGCGTCGGCACGGTCGTGGTCGCGCACTTCGACGAGAAGATCGCGGATCGGGCCACCGTCGAGAAGACGCTCTCCGTGACGACCAACCCGCCGGTGACCGGATCGTGGTACTGGGTGGACAGCCAAAACGCGCACTGGCGCCCGGAAAACTACTTTCAACCGGGAACCAAGGTCACCGCCGCCGTGAAGGTATTCGGCGTGAACCTTGGCGGTGGCCTGTACGGCCAGGAGGACGCGTACACCTCGTTCGCCATCGGCGACTCGCACATCTCGGTCGCCGACGACACCACCAAACAGGTGACGGTCTCGGAGAACGGCAAAGTCGTCCGCACGATGCCCACCTCGATGGGTATGGGAGGCAGCGAGGTGGTAAGCGGAAAAACCATCACCTTCTGGACCCAGCCGGGCACCTACACAGTGTTGGACAAGTCGAACCCCGTGGTCATGGACTCCTCGACCTTCGGGCTGCCGATCAACTCGCGGCTGGGTTACAAGGAGACCATCAACTACGCCACCAGGATCAGCACGGACGGCATCTATCTGCATCAGCTCGACAGCACCGTGTGGGCCCAAGGCAACACCGACACCTCACACGGCTGCCTGAACCTCAACGCCGCCAATGCGAAATGGTTCTACGGTTTCGCGCAGTCCGGAGACGTGGTGCAGGTGAAGAACACCGGCGGTGCGCCCCTGCAGGTGGGGCAGAACGGCGACTGGACAGTGCCGTGGCCGACCTGGCTGGCTGGCAGCGCGCTGCGCTGAAGCTCGCCAGCGCGCTGCGGGGACGACGGCAACCCGGCCGGCCTTCATCGCCGCGGAGCCGCAAGCACACGCACCGACTCGTCCACGGCCGCGCGCTGCGCCGTACGCACTGCCGTCCACAGCGGACGGAGCAGTTCTTCGCGTCCGATGGCGGCGGCGGCGGTCTGGGCGCCACCAGGGGTGTCCGCGGTGGCGGCGGTGAGGATCGCGGCGATGTGCTCGGCCTGGTCCAGTACCCGCAGCGCGCGCGGTGGGGTGCCCGGTGGCCAGTCCGGACTAGGCCGTGCGCGCAGGGCAGCGGCGATGCGCCCGCGCACGTCGCGGTCACCTCTGGCGACCTCGAGCTCCGCGAGGGCAGTGGCGCTGTCCCGCACCGCGGAGCGCAGGGCGTGCTCGGCCTCGCCCATGCCGACCGTTTCCGCCGTGGGAACCTCTGCCGGCACCGAGAACACCGCCCACCGCAACGCCTCCTGCCCCTCGTAGGTCGGTACCAGCCCGAGTCCCGCCGTGGGGGCCAATACTGCCTCCCCGGCGACCAAGGCGGCGGTGGCGAACGGTGTGCCGGGCGGCATGCCGCGCACGTCGCCGGCCACCGGCAGCACCAGGCGGATATCGCGGGGCTGCGCGCGGCGCAGTGACGCCAAGAGGGTGGCGGCGCCCGCAGTGCCCCGATCGGGCTCGGGCAGACCGGTGGCACCGGCCGTTACCCGGTCGGCGGCGTGCACCCGCTGCAACGGGGCCCACGAATTCAACGCGTCCAGCAGATCATCCGGTGCGGCACCACCCGCCAACCAGGCGGAGGCCCAGACGGTGAGGGTGGCACTTGCGTTCGGCACAGTGCTCGAGCATAGGACGGCGTGGCGCCGGGCGCCGGACGCCTCGCCTCACCTAACGTCTCTGCGCGTGAGCAAACCCTACGGTGACATCTACGCTGGCCACAGCCGCCGTGCCCGCGCGGTGCCCGAGATCGCCGCCGAGCGCGACCTCGTGGTCGAGGACGCGGCCACCGGCTTCTGCGGGGCCGTGCTGAGTATCGAGCGCAGCTACGACGGTGAGTTCGTCCGGCTGGAGGACGCCAAGGGGCGCAGTCGGTTGTTCGCGATGCGTGCCGCCGCATTCTTGGTCGACGGCGCGGCCGTCACCCTGATCAGGCCGGCCCGGGGCAGTCGGGCGGTGCAGCGCAGCGCTTCGGGATCGACCGCCGTGACGGGTCTGCGGGCCAGGACCGCACTGCCCAGCCGCATCTGGGTAGAAGGAATCCACGACGCTGCCCTGGTGGAACGGGTGTGGGGCCACGACCTGCGGGTCGAAGGGGTGGTGGTGGAGCACCTGGAGGGGTTGGACAACCTGACCGACCGGCTGGCGGACTTCCAGCCAGGCCCTGGGCGTCGCGTCGGGGTGCTGGTCGACCACCTCGTCACGGGCTCCAAGGAGTCGCGGTTGACCACATCGCTCGGACCGCACGTCCTGGTGACCGGACACCCCTACATCGACGTGTGGGAAGCGGTCAAGCCCGCCGCGGTCGGCATCGCGGCGTGGCCGAAGGTCCCGCGCGGACAGGACTGGAAGACCGGGATCTGCGCGAAGTTGGGATGGGG
>JALYVL010000053.1 GCA_030853285.1 Actinomycetota bacterium
GGGTTGCACCGCACCCGGGGAGTGGCAGCTGCAAAGCGCCGGCCTGTACGAGTTCGCGCAACCGTTGTGAACTCATGACACCAGCGCGTTCGGCTGCGCCTCGAGTGCCCGCAGGTGCGCAGCGAAGCCCTCGGGTGCGCGTCCCTCAAGTCGGCTGGAAGTCTGCACCGGGAGCTCGGCCGACCAGCAGACGGCTGCCCCCGACGCACGCACGCGATGGACCAGGTCGACGTCCTCACCCGTGTCGAGCGCGGCAAAACCACCGGCAGACCAGTAGGTGTCCGCACGCAGTCCGAGGTTGGCGCCGTGGACGTGCCGATGTCCGTCGACGCTGCGATAGCGCCGGCCGTACAGTTCGCGGACCTGCGGCGAGTGCGGCCCCCAGCTGTCGACGACGACCGTGCCCAGCACCATCTGCGCGCCAGCGCTGGCGCGGCGAAGCTGGGTGCGCAACCATTCCGGACCCACGACGGTGTCCGCATCGGTGGTGGCGAACCAGGTTTCGGCTCCGCAGCGCCCGCCCGCCGCCGCAAAGCCTGCGGCGCGCGCCGCTCCCACATTGCGCCGGTCGATCACCACAATTCGTGCCCGGCGATCGACCACCGACGCGGTGTCATCCGTGCAGGCGTCGAGTACCACCACAAGCTCGGTGGGAACCGGTACGGCGTGCGCCGACAGCTGCAGGGCACGCAAGCAATCGCCCAGCAGCTCCTGCTCATCGTGCGCGGGCACCACCACGACCACCCGCTCGACCGCAGTCACCCTGAGCGCCGCTCGGCAAGCAAGGCCAAGCGGCGCAAGCATTCCCGGTCGCGCGGCGCGATGGCTGCCCACACCGCTTCCGGTGATGCCGAGCTTGAACGGCTCACGGTAACCACCAGCACCTCCAGTCGGAACGACACCTCGACACCGGTGACGGTTTCATCGGTAGCACATGGCGTCGCCGTGCGAGTCACCTGCAGTACATCGCACTGCGGGCCCTTCCGCACGCGCGACGAAGCCCCTGGTTCAGGGCCGCCGGTCAGCGGTCAGCCGCCGGATCGCGCGCAGGGCAACGATCACGGAGACGGCCGCCAACGGCAGCTCCACCCCCGCCGCGGACACGATGGCAATCACGAGCGCGTCGCCACGGGCCGTCACGACGTCGAACCACGCATCGGCCAGCAACAGCGCCGCAGTACCTGCGGCTGGTAGGACGACGTGCGGGCTGCGCTTGAGCACCAACGCGCCAGTGAGCAGCAGGGAGCCGGCCAACCCGCAGTCGAAGCCGACCCACGCGATGTCGTAGTGCACCGCGAGCTGGCGAGCAGGCAGCTTGATCGCGAGGTAGACCACCCACACGACGAGTCCCACCGCCATCAGCAGGAAGAATCGCCCCACCCTGTCGACCCGCCGACGCAGCGCTGCGCTGAGTTCACTCACGGCGTTGTTCGGTTCGTCCACAACGACTCGGTCGTCGATCATCTGGCACCCGCCTCTGTCTGGTCTGGCTCGGTCGCCCACCCAACGGGTCTAGTATTCAGCCAGAGGGCAACTCGTACCTCCGGCGGCGTCGAGCCCCTTATCGAAGGTGTCCACGCCATGCCCGGGATTCAGCTCGCAGCCGATGAGCTCAGCCGGCTCGTCGCGGCCCGGCCCAAGGAGACGGCCGACGTGTTGCATCAGCTGCAACATCCCATCCGCTCGGAGGAGGACCTGCTCGACCTGCTGGAGAGAACCACGCATCTCGCGGTCGAGTTGATCGACGGAGCCGACTGGGCGGGCGTCACCGCGCAGTTCGGTGCCGATCCTTTCACGGCGTCGCGCACGCATGAGCGAGTGCAGTCGGTCGACGACGTCCAGTACGCACTGGATGACGGCCCGTGCCTGCGCGCCATGCGGCAGTCCGAGGTGGTCGCGATGAGCGCGACGATGGTGCACCAGGAGTTCCCCGAGCTGTGCTCGGTAGCTCAGCGTCACGACGTCGGATCGTTTCTCGCGGCTCCCATGTCCGCGAACGGCGAGTCGATCGGCGCACTCAACCTGTACAGCGCAGACGAGGCGGCTTTCGAGAGCGCCGACCAAGGCTTCATCACCCTGCTCGTGGGGTGCGCCAGCCGGGGACTCTCGGAATACGCGCTGGTGCACTCCACGGAGATCCTCGAGGCGCAACTGCACCAGGCGATTTTCCACCGTGCTCCCATCGAGCAGGCCAAGGGAATACTCATGGCAGTGCACCAGATCGGTCCCGACGACGCGTTCACGGTATTGCGCGAGGAGAGTATGCGACGCAACATCAAGCTGCGCGATCTCGCTGTCGACTTCGTCGCCGACACCGCTGGTCAGGCGGAAACCGCGTCCACTCAAGAGAGGGCGACCAATGGCCGATGACTCCGGAGTGCTGTTCGACATTGACGGAACCCTGTTGGACAGCACCTATCACCACGCCCTCGCGTGGGCCCGCGCGTTCCGGCGCCATGAATACGCGGAAGTGACTGTCGCCCAGGTGCATCGGGCGATCGGCCTCGGTGACGACCAGCTGGTTCCGCACCTCATCGGCCACAATGATGATGCCGTCGCCGAGGCGCACAGCGACGAGTACGCCGCGCTGCAGGACGAGGTGCGGGCCTTGCCGGGCTCGGCGCAGCTGTTGCTCCACTGTCACCAGGCGGGTCTGCGGGTGGTGCTGGCCACCAGCGGAAAGGCCAAGGATCTGGACTGGATGCTGCCGCGGATCGGCGGCGCGGAGAACATCGCCGGGTGCGTGACCTCTGAGGACGTCGATGAAACCAAGCCGGCACCGGACCTGTTGCAAACGGCGGCCGCCAACTATCACCTGACGGCGGAGAACGCGGTGACCATCGGCGACAGCGTGTGGGACGGCAAGGCGGCCGCAGCAGCGGGTATTCGCTTCATCGCTGTGCTCAGCGGTGGAGTGTCCGAGGGCGAGCTGCGCGAGGTCGGTGCCGTCGAGGTTTACCGCGACCCAGCCGATCTGCTCGCCCGCTTCGACAGCTCCCTGCTCGCTGACCTCTGAGCGGTCCAGCGCGCCGACATCGGCCTGCATGCTGCGCGAGAGCACGGTCATAGGTCACAATCGGCAGATGCGAGCAGTCTGGAAGGGCGCCATCTCCTTTGGTCTGGTCTCCATCGCTGTGCGGCTGTACACCGCCACCGAGGAGCACGACTTCCGGCTGCACCAGGTGCATGCCGCCGACCAGGGCCGGATCCGGTACAAGAAGGTGTGCTCCGTCGACGGCGAGGAAGTCAGCGGCGACCAGATCTCCAAAGCCTACGAGCTGGAGGATGGACGCCTGGTGGTGTTGGAGCCCGCGGAGCTGGCCAACCTGCCGATCAGCACCGATCGGGCGATCGAGGTGCTGGAGTTCGTCGAACGCTCGGCCGTCGACCCGATCTACTTCCAGAAGAGCTACTACGTCGAACCCGACCCCGCAGCCGAACGCCCGTACGTGTTGCTGCGCCAAGCGCTGGTGGAGTCCGGTCGCATGGCCGTCGTCAAGATCACGCTGCGCCAACGGGAGACCCTGGCCATGCTGCGCGCGCGGGACGACGTGATCGTGTTGCACACCATGATGTGGCCCGACGAGATCCGCAAGCCGGACTTCCCGTTCCTGGACAAGGAAATTGGCACCCGCAAGAACGAGCTGGCGATGGCCGACTCGCTGGTGCAGACCATGGCCGGCGACTTCGCGCCGGAGGAGTTCAAGGACGACTACCGCGATGCCATGGCCGCGATGATCGAAGCGAAGGCGGCAGGTGCCGCCCTGCCTGCGGCCGCGGCGGACACCGGCGAAGAGGCTCAGGTGGTGGACCTGATGACGGCGCTGCAGCGCAGCATCGACCGGTCCAAGCCAAAAGCTGTGGAGGCCCCCGCAGCAGCGAAACCGCCGGCCAAGAAGGCACCCGCGAAGGCCCCCGCCAAAAAGGCCCCCGCCAGGAAAGCACCGGCGAAGAAGACCGCTCCGCGCAAGCGCAGCGCTTGAGGGGCTGCGGTGCCTGAGCTGGACCGCCTCGCCACCTATCGGTCGCGCCGCGATCCCTCGATCACCCCCGAGCCCGACGGCAGCGCGCCGCGCGCCGGCGCCGAGGGGCCGATCTTTGTCGTCCAGGAGCATCACGCCAGCTCCCTGCACTGGGATCTGCGGCTGGAACACCAGAGCGTCCTGGTCTCCTGGGCTGTGCCCAAGGGCCTGCCCCGCGCGCCGGGTGTCGAACGGCTGGCCGTGCACACCGAGGACCATCCCTTGTCCTACGCGCAGTTCGAGGGCACGATCCCGGCCGGTGAGTACGGGGGCGGCTGGGTACGGGTCACCGACAGTGGCCCCGTGGAGATCACCCGTTGGACGGCCAGCACCGTCGAGTTCACGCTGCAGGGTTCGCTGCTGGCCGGCCGTCATATCTTACAGCGGGACCGTGGCGACAACTCCGAGCACTGGACGCTGCGCCGGCGCGACCCACCCACTGATTCCGACTACGAACCGGTGCCGGCCGAGCTGTCCCCCATGCTCGCGGCCACCGGAAAGCCCTCCACTTCCGCCGGATGGACCTTTGAGGTCAAGTGGGACGGGTACCGGGCATTGGCGCATATCATCGGCGGCCGGGTACGGCTGAGCAGCCGCTCCGGCAAGGACATCACGACGTCGGCGCCCGGGCTCGCCGGCCTCGGGGAGGCGCTGGCCGACCACGAGGTGCTGCTGGACGGAGAGCTGGTGGCGTTCGGGCCGGACGGACGCCCCGACTTCGGACTGCTGCAGCAACGCATGGGAACCAAGGCCCGTAGCCGCGAACGATCGGGAGGTCGACAGCAGGCAGTTGTCACCTACCTGATCTTCGACCTGCTGCACCTGGACGGACGGTCCACCATCGGCCTGCCGCACACCGAGCGCCGAGCGCTGCTGGAGGCGCTGGAGCTGAGCGGGCCGGCATGGTCGGTGCCACCCCTGCTGGCGGGCACGATGGATGAGGTGCTGGACGCCACTCGTGAGCAGGAGCTGGAGGGCGTGCTGGCCAAGCACAGCGCCAGCGTGTACCGGCCAGGCCTGCGTAGCGAGCAGTGGCGCAAGCTGGTGAACCTGCGCAAGCAGGACGTGGTGATCGGCGGTTGGCAGCCCGGCGAGGGACGCCGCGCGAACGGAGTGGGATCGTTGTTGCTCGGGGTGGCGGACGAGGGCGGAGGACTGCGCTACGTCGGCAACGTCGGCACCGGCTTCACCGACCGCGCGCTGCGCGAGCTGGCCGCGTTGTTGAAGCCGTTGCAGCGCAAAGATTCTCCCTTCACCGGCGGGCTTCCGGCCGCTCGGGCCAAAGCGGCACGCTGGGTGGACCCACAGTTGCTCGGCGAGGTGGAGTTCGCCACCTGGACAGCGGACGGGATGCTGCGCCAACCGCGCTGGAGAGGCCTCAAGGATGACTGAGTCGGTGGAGTTCGGCGGTCGCCGACTACGGCTGTCCAATCTGGACAAGCAGCTCTACCCGGGAGCGCACGGCTGCAGCAAGGCGGAGGTCATCTCCTACTACGCATCCATCGCCCCGGTGCTGCTCCCCCACCTTCGCGGGCGGCCCGTCACCTTGCGGCGCTTCCCCAATGGTGTGCAACACAAGAACTTCGTCCAGAAGCACGCGGGAGCCGACACGCCCGAGTGGATTCGGACGGAGCTGGTGCCCGGGCGCAGCTCTGAGCCGGTGCGGCACGCGCTGCTCGAGGAGGACGCTGCACTGGTGTGGGCAGCCAACCTCGCGGCACTGGAGCTGCACGTACCGCAATGGCGCTTCGGCACCCGCGGCGCGGCCCGCCACCAGCCGAAGCCCCCGGACCTCATGGTGTTCGACCTCGACCCCGGCGCTCCGGCCGGCTTGGTGGAGTGTTGCGCCGTCGCCGTTACGCTGCGGGAACGCCTTGCCGAGGACGGACTCCGGGCGTGGCCCAAGACCAGCGGCGGCGTCGGCCTGCACCTGATGGTTCCGGTGCGCACCAAGGATTCCGCCGCAACGTCGGCCTACGCCAAGCACCTGGCACAGGAGCTGACGGGTGAGCTGCCCGAGCAGGTGCTGTGGAAAATGAGCCGCGAGCAGCGGCCCGGCAAGGTCTTTGTGGACTGGAGCCAGAACAACCCGGCCAAGACCACCGTCGCCCCTTACTCGCTGCGCGGCAGGGACAGCCCGACGGTTTCGACCCCACTGACCTGGGCCGAGGTGCAGAGCTGCACTAGTGCAGCGAGCCTGACATTCACCGCGCCGATGCTGGCCGCGCGGATCGGCGAGCATGGCGACCTGCTGGCCGGAATGGCGCAGCACGCAGCGGTGGTGCCCGCAACCACGAAAGGACGATGAGGCATGACCGGGTACGTGGCCCTCCTGCGCGGTATCAACGTGGGCGGAAACAAGAAGATCGTCATGGCGGAGCTCCGCGAGCTGTTGACCCGCCTTGGGTACGCCGACGTACGTACGCACCTCAACAGCGGTAACGCCATGTTCTCCTGCCCCCGCACCGACCCAAACCAGCTCGCCGCGCGGATCGAACAGGCGATCTCCGCCGATCTCAGGGTGAACGTGCGCTGCCTCATCCGCGACGGATCGGAGCTGGGGGCGGTTATCGCGGCCAACCCCTGGCCCGAGCATGCCGACGAGGGTTCCAAGCTGATGGCGATCTTTCTGTCGGCCACACCGTCCCCCGCACTGCTGCAGGCGCACGACCCGTGCACGCTGGAGCCGAGCACGATCGCACTCGGGCACCGGGTGATCTACCAGTGGTGCCCGGACGGCATTTTGCAGGCGCCGCCCGCCGGCGGTTTCGCGGAGAAGCACCTCGGCGTCACGGTCACCGCGCGCAACTGGAACACCGTCACCAAGTTGGCGCTGCGCGCCTGTGCGTGAAATGGGCCCATGGGCGCAACCTTTTCACGCACAGGACGCAGCCCCCGCCTTGTCGCACTCACCCTCGGCGAGCAGCTCCAGGATCCGTCGCCCGACGGGATCACCGAGGATGTCGAATGCGTGCACACGCCGCAGCGTATCGGTAGAAATCTATATAAGCAGTATCTAAACTTACGGCTAGAGGTCGGCCACCGCGGGGATCACCCGTTCGGCCATCACCTCGAGCTGCCGCAGCGCGGTGGCATTCGGTACCCCACCGTGCGCGACCTGGATGCCCAGCCCGGCGAGCTCACGCAGGTGCTCGATCGTGTCATCCACCCGTTCACCGTTTTCCCCAACATCGAAGCGCAATTGGACCGTCTTTTCGATGTCGGCATAGTCGCGGCCCTCGCGTTCGCAGTGCTCGCGGAGGACGTCGAGCTTGTGGCTGAGCTCTGGGGTGTCAAAGATGTTGCACGCGTCGGCGTAACGGGCGACCAAGCGCAACGTCTTCTTCTCCCCCGCGCCGCCGATCAAAATCGGTGGATGCGGCCTGGTGAGTGGCTGCGGAGAGTTGAGTGTGCGGCCCAGCTGATAGTGCT
>JALYVL010000054.1 GCA_030853285.1 Actinomycetota bacterium
TAGAGATCGATCACCTGGCGGCGCTGGAGTCCGAGGCGGTGCACATCATCCGCGAGGTGCTCGCCGAGTTCGACCGGCCGGTACTGCTGTTTTCCGGTGGCAAGGACTCCGCGGTGCTGCTGCACCTGGCGCTGCGCGCGGTGCACCCGGCGCCGCTGCCGTTCGGGCTGCTGCACGTGGACACCGGGCACAACTTCCCCGAGGTGATCGCCTACCGGGACCGCCTGGTCGCGGAGCTGGGGCTGCGGCTGCACGTGGCGGCGGTGCGGGACTGGATCGACGACGGGCGGCTGACCGAGCGCCCCGACGGCACCCGCAATCCGCTGCAGACCGTCCCGCTGCTGGACACCATCAACGCCCATCGCTTCGACGCGGTGTTCGGCGGTGCTCGCCGCGACGAGGAGCGCGCCCGCGCCAAGGAGCGGATCTTCAGCCTGCGCAATGCTTTTGGTCAGTGGGACCCGAAGCGGCAGCGCCCCGAGCTGTGGAACCTGTACAACGGGCGGCACGCCCCGGGCGAGCACGTGCGGGTGTTCCCGCTGAGCAACTTCACCGAGCTCGACGTCTGGCGCTACATCGCCAAGGAGGGCGTCGAGCTGCCCAGCATCTACTACGCCCACCAGCGCGAGGTATTTCTTCGCGACGGCATGTGGCTCACCGAGGGGCCGTGGTTCTCCGCCCGCGAGGACGAGCAGCTACGCACCATGTCGGTGCGCTACCGCACTGTTGGTGACGGCTCGTGCACCGGTGCTGTGGAGTCCGACGCCGCCGACGTTGCCGCCGTACTGGCGGAAGTATCGGCCTCGCGGGTGACCGAACGGGGCGCCACCCGCGCCGACGACCGGGTCTCTGCGGCGGCCATGGAAGACCGCAAGCGAGAGGGCTACTTCTGATGGCTGCGCAGCTACTTCGCCTGGCCACGGCGGGCAGCGTCGACGACGGCAAGTCCACACTGGTGGGCCGTCTGTTGTTCGACACCAAGTCGGTGCTCGCCGACCAGATCGACGCGGTGACCCGGGCGTCCGTCGACAAGGGACTGTCCACACCGGATCTGTCGTTGCTGGTGGACGGCTTGCGGGCCGAGCGCGAGCAGGGCATCACCATCGATGTGGCCTACCGCTATTTCGCCACGCCAGCACGGTCTTTCGTGCTCGCGGACACGCCTGGCCACGTGCAGTACACCCGCAACACCGTCTCCGGTGCGTCCACGGCGCAGCTCGTCATTCTCTTGGTCGACGCCCGCAAGGGCGTCGTATCCCAAACCCGTCGGCACGCCGCGGTGCTGGCGTTGCTCGGGGTGCCGCGGTTGCTGCTGGCGGTGAACAAGATCGACCTTGTCGATGACGCTGCTGCGGTTTACTCCGAGATCGCCACCGAGTTCACCGCGCTCACCACGGCCCTGGGTTGGTCACAGGAGACAGTGCAGACCATACCGGTCTCCGCGCTGCGGGGCGACAACGTGGTCCACCGCTCCGAGCGCACTCCGTACTACGACGGCCCCACCCTTGTCCAGCACCTCGAGCGGGTTCCCGTGGACGCGGAGCCGCACCGCGTGGGGTTGCGACTGCCGGTGCAGTACGTGATCCGTCCGCGCACAGCCGAGTTTCCCGACTACCGGGGTTTTGCCGGGCAGATTGCCGCAGGCACGGTGTCACCCGGCGACGAGGTCGTGGTGCTGCCCTCGGGCACCCGCACCACGGTGTTGCGCGTGGATACCGCGGACGGGGAGCTGGACACCGCCGAGGTCGGCCGCAGCGTCACCGTGGTGCTGGCCGACGAGGTGGATGCCTCCCGTGGCGACCTCATCGCCTCCCCCGCCGACGCGCCGACACCGGTGTCCGAGCTCGAAGCCACCGTGTGCTGGCTGGCGGAGCAGCCGCTGCGCCCAGGCGCGCGGTTGCTGATCAAACACGGTACGCGGACCACCCAGGGCATCGTCACCAGCATCGACGAACGCTTCGACGAGCAGGTCCTGGCTGCCGTGCCGAGTCCAGACTCCCTGGAGCTCAACGAGATCGGCCGGGTCAGCATCCGGACGGCCGAGGCACTGGCGGTGGACGACTACGCGCTGAACCGGCGCACCGGCAGCTTCCTGCTGATCGACCCCGCCGCGGGCAACACCCTTGCCGCAGGCCTGGTGGGGGACGCGCTGTCGGCCGTGGAGCTGAACGCCGCCGCCCTGGTGTAGTCCGCGGTCTGCGGCGAGAAGCGGATTCAGGAAGGCGGCACAGTGGCGATTCTCGAACTTGGGCACACCGGCCTGCACGTCTACGACCTCGACACGATGCGCGACTTCTACGAGCGGGTGCTCGAGCTCACCGTCACCGACGTGGACCCCGTCCAGGGCACGGTCTTTCTGTCCTCGCGTCCAGAGCGCGAGCATCACGAGATGGTGCTCGCGAAAGGACGCACCGCGCCGCTGGACACGACGCTGCTCAACCAGATCTCCTGGCGGGTGGACAGCGTGGATACGCTGTTGCGCTACTTCGCCCTGCTGACCGAGTACGGCGCCCGGATCGACCGGGTGCTGGACCACGGCAGCGCAATCGGCATCTACTTCCTCGACCCGGAGGGCAACAAGCTCGAGGTGTACTGGCAGACGGGCGATCAGATGCCGCAGCCGTTCGGCAAGGAAATCAACCCGCAAGGCAGCGCGCAGGATGTGCTCGCCGAGCATGAACGCTTGGTCGCCGACGGCGGGCGTGTCGATTCGCAACCGGAGATCAGCGCGTGACCCAGTTGGATTCCCCGGAGGATGTCGCCGTCGCGGCGCACCGAGCGTTGGCGGCGGCTGGGCTCTCGGACATGATCTGGGGCCACGCCTCAGTGCGGCTCCCGGACGGTTCATGAATCGTGACGAAGAGTAGCGGATGGAGCTTCGACGAGATCACCACCCAGCGACTGGTGCGGGTCGCGTGGGACGGCCGGCGACTCGCAGGCGACGGCACAGTCCACATCGAAGTCCCGATCCACACCCAAGTCATGGCCGCTCGACCCGACGTCGAAGCCGTCGTACACACCCATGCGCCGGCCGTGGAGCACTCGGCGTACCGATGCGCGCGATCTCCCATGACGGCGTGCCGTTCGCCTCCCCGCTGTGTGGTCCGACGACGACGAACTGGCGGCGAAGCTGGAGTTGGTGTGGTCCCCAAGCAGATGAAAGCGGGTTACCGGTACCTCGTGCGAAAGGGGTCAGCTGCCACATGAGGTTCTCCGCCGACGTGAAGTCACTGGGAGATCAGTGCGAGCTGTGATCCGAGCCGCTGTGCGGCCGCGGTGACGAGGTCGACCAATTCGGCGATACGGGTTTGCGGGGCGCGCTGGCCGGGGGCGATGACGCTGAGACCGGCGACGACGCGGTCGTATTCATCGCGGACGGGGGCGGCGACCCCGAGGGCTCCAGGATCCAGTTCGCCGTGGGTGACGGCGTAGCCCTGGTCGCGGATGGCGACGAGCCGTTGCTGAATTTCCCGTGGATTGGTAACCGTGTTCTCGGTGAACTGTGGTAGCTGCGCCCGGGTGAACATCGCCTCGACAACGTCTGGATCTTCCCAGGCGAGGAGGACGAGTGCGGAGGCCCCCGCGTTGAGGGCGAGACTGCTGCCTCGTTCGTAGGAGAGCCGAAGCCGGTGTTGGGTGGATTCCTCCCGTTCCAGGCAGATGACGTGGTCGTCGGAGCGGCGGGTCAGCAGGGCTGTTTCGCCGGTGCTGGCGGCGAGTTGCCGCAGGATGGGTACGGCGACCGCCGATATACCGTAGGACTGTCGCGCGATGCGGGCGAGTTCGAAGACCTTCATGCCGAGTCGGAAGCCGCCGTCAGGGTTTTCCTCGATGTACCCCTCGGCGGACAGGGTTTGCAGATAGCGGTAGGCGGTGGAGCGGGCGACGCCGAGCTCGTCGGCGACCTGCTGAGCAGAGACCCGAAGCCGACCCGGTTGGAACATGCTGAGAATGACCAGGGCTCGGTCGGCGGTGCTGTTCCGTTCGCGGTATCCGCTGCGCGGTGCGTTGCCGTTGACGCGCAGGACCTCCTTTGCCATGGGCTGAGCATAGGAGGCGGTGTGCCACGGTCGCTCAGGCCGGTACATCGCTGCGCCCTGCCGTGAGCTGGGCCGGTGGGCGAGTCTTGACGATAACGACCGCAAGGATGGCGGCGGAGGGGATTGCCGAGCATAAGAAGGTGAGGAACACCGCTTTGAGGCCGAGTCCGGCGGCGAGGATCCAGCCGCCCAGTTGGGGGCGGCGACGATCAGGCTGCCGATCAGGGCCAATTTCGTGGTGCCCCAACGGTCCGCAGCCCAGACCAGCAGGAAGGAGCCGGCGATGGCCCCGACGTTCAGGGGCAGGGAGAATTGCAGCGCCGAGGACAGGGGGTGGTGCAGGTGGCGCATGAGGGTGGTCAGCCAGGTGTTGAGCCCGTACCAGGTCAGCAGGTTCATGAAGGTGGCGGCGGCGAACAGCATCGACAACAACGCCCACCGCGACTCGAAAAGGTTGCGTAGACCGGCTTTTGCCGCGGTGGCAGCGTCCGTGGCGGTGTGCTGCGCCTGGCGGAAGGCTGCGGATTTCGGGAGCAAGAACAACGTGAGCGCGAAGATCAGCACCGAGACGGCGGCGCCGATGGCGAACATTGGCCGCCATCCGTGGGCAGGGATGACCGCGAGCCCGATCAGGGCCGCGATGGTCCCGCCGATCGGGACTCCGGCCATGGTGAAGGTGATGACGAGCCCGGTGCGTCCTTTAGGGGCGCATTCCTCGGGCGGGGCGAGCACAGACGGCATGACACGCCCATACCGATCCCGGCCCCGGAACCGGAACGCCCCCAGCTGCCAGGGTCCACCGGCGGCAGCGAAGGCCATCTTCCACACCGCGAACCACGCCACGGAGGCCAGGACCACCCCGCGTCGCCCACAGCGGTCGGACAGTTGGCCGCTGGCCAGTGCCCCAACCAGCATGCCCACGTGAAAGCAGCTGCCAATCGTTCCGGCGTTGAAGGCATTGAGGTGCCACCCGGCTCCTTGAGCAGGGACGGACTCAGGGCGCCGTACACGAGCAGGTCGTAGCCCTCGGCGAGGATCGCCAACGCGCACAGGGTGATCACCGCGGTGGGCCGTGCCGTGCGGGGAAAAATTCCGAACAGCTCGGCCTTGTTCCGTGCGTCTTCGCTCATCGCGTCAGTGCGTCCAGGGGCGGGACAACAGCTGCCGGGCAACTGCGAGGGAATTCACGTCGCTTCCAGCTCGCCCTAGTATGTGTCCTGCATTTCACACAACAGGTCCTTGTCTTCAGGACATGTCTATGTAATGCTGAATCCGTCCGTTCACCAAGCCGGTAGGAGCACCCCCCGATGAGCTCCGTCGTCGAAGCGCCCGAGGACAACGCCCCGTCTTCGACCATCGACGTCGAGGTGCTGGTGGTGGGCGCCGGTCCAGTCGGCCTGACCGCGGCCGCGTTGTTGTCCGCATTCGGCGTCGACGTCTTGGTGGTCGAACGCAATGCCAGCACCAGCGAGGAACCCAAGGCGATCAGCATCGACGACGAAAGTCTGCGGACCTTCGCCGCGGCCGGTCTGATCGACGCCGTCCTGCCGATCGTCACTCCCGGCACCGGTACCCGGTACTACGGCGCCGATGGAGTCCCGTTGTTCCAGGCCCGTGCCGCGATCCCGTTCCGGTTGGGGTACCCGTTCAAGAACCCGTTCGCGCAACCAGATCTCGAGCGTGCCCTTCACTCCGCCGCCGCCACCGATCCCCGGGTGCAGGTGCGGTTCGGGACCGAATTTGTCGGCCTGCGCCAGGACGAGCACGGCGTGACCGCCACGGTGCGGGAGCTGGCCACCGGCACCCGGCTAACGGTGCGGTCGCGGTATCTGCTGGGGTGTGACGGCGGCCGCTCAGCGGTCCGCGATTTTCTTGGTGTGACGATGAGTGGGCGCAGTCATTCCGAGGTGTGGTTGGTGGCGGACACGCTGCGCGATCCGCACACCGAGCGCTATGGCATGCACCACGGCGACCCCGAACGCCCCTACGTGATCATTCCCGGCCGGGGGGGCCGCTGCCGATATGAGTTCCTGCTGCATCCCGGCGAAGGCGAATCCAGCGATGCGGTGCCCTTCGACCTGATCAAACGGTTGCTGGCCGAGCACCGCGACATTGCACCCGAGGACGTGGAACGCGCCGTCAACTACCGCTTCCACAGTCTGGTTGCCGATTCCTGGTGCGCGGGAAGAACCTTCCTGCTCGGTGACGCCGCACACATGATGCCCCCGTTCGCCGGTCAAGGCCTCAACTCGGGCATCCGGGACGCCGCCAACCTGAGCTGGAAGATCGCCGACGTGCTGCACGGGCGACTGTCCCCGGCCGCGCTGGGCACCTACGAGGCCGAACGGAAAGCGCATTCCGCCGCCACCGTCCGGCTGTCCCAGCGCCTGGGTCGGGTAGTGATGAGCACCAACCCGCGGGTCGCCGCCCACCGCGACACCATCGTCCGCCGGGCCATGACCACCACCGAGGGCCGCGCGTTCTTCGAAGAGATGCGCTACCGGCCCTTGCCGGACCTCAGCACCGGCCTTAGCGTCACCGATGATCTCGGGGCAGCAGGCCATGTCCTCGGGAACCCCCGAGTCTTCGACACCACCACCCACCGCACCGTATTGCTGGACGAGTTGCTCGACAACGGCTGGGCCCTGCTCGGCGTCGACCTGGCAGACACCGACTGGGACCTCCCGCTCCCCGCCGGGGTGCCCGCCCTGCAACCGCGGTCGGTGACCATCGCCGTCGACGACCACCTGCCCGCCGACTCCACTACGCGGCCCACCGGCGTCGACGTCGACGGATCGCTGGAACGTGAACTCGCCCCCCTGCACGGCCGGTTCATCCTCGTCCGACCCGACCATTTCATCGCCGCCACCTGGACACCCGGCGACACCCGCCGCGTGGACCACGGACTCGCGGCATTCCTCACCTACCCATAACCCATCCAGCGCACCGAGGCGAAACCATGAACCGACCGAACCGCACCATCCTGGAAGAGACCGACGCCGCCGGAGCGTTGCGGCAGACCGCGACGTCCCATGTCGGGTTCCGTGTCCCCGACGTCGCCGCGACCGCCGACTTCTACGGTCGGGTACTCGGTCTGGTCATCCAGGACGAACTCCCCGGCGGCGGCCTGCGCCTAGGGTGGGGAACCGGGCACCACGTGATGGACCTGCAACCCGGCGAGCAAGCGCTGGACCACCTGGGCTTCGAGGTCCGCGACGCCGGCGGCATCGCCGCCCTCCGCGCCCGATTCACCGCCGCCGACGTGGCGGTGCGCGACCTCGACCCCGCTGTCCTGGACTACGCCCGCGGCGACGCAGCCGGCATCGCCGTCACCGACCCCGACGGCAACACCGTGCACTTCCACGACCCGGTGCAGCGGCAGGGTGAAAA
>JALYVL010000055.1 GCA_030853285.1 Actinomycetota bacterium
CGACCTGTGCAACGAGATCATCGAGGAGGAGCTCGCCGAGTCCGGTGAGGTCAAGCTCGAGGAGTTGCCCAAGCCCAACGAGATTCGCGATTTTCTGGAGAAGTACGTCATCGGCCAGGACACGGCGAAGCGCAAGCTCGCCGTCGCTGTGTACAACCACTACAAGCGCATCCAGGCCGGCGACAAGCTGCGTGACCCCCGTGATGAGAACATCGAGCTGGCCAAGTCCAACATCTTGATGCTCGGGCCCACTGGCTGCGGCAAGACCTACCTGGCCCAGACCCTGGCAAAGATGCTGAACGTGCCTTTCGCCATCGCCGACGCGACCGCGTTGACCGAGGCCGGCTATGTCGGCGAGGACGTCGAAAATATCCTGCTCAAGTTGATCCAGGCCGCCGACTACGACGTCAAACGCGCGGAGACCGGGATCATCTACATCGACGAGGTCGACAAGATCGCTCGCAAGAGCGAGAACCCCTCGATCACCCGCGACGTCTCCGGTGAAGGCGTGCAACAGGCCCTGCTGAAGATCCTGGAGGGCACTCAGGCCAGCGTGCCGCCCCAGGGTGGGCGCAAGCACCCGCACCAGGAATTCATCCAGATCGACACCACCAACGTGCTGTTCATCGTGGCCGGCGCCTTCTCCGGGCTGGACCGTATCGTGTCCGACCGCGTGGGTAAGCGTGGACTGGGTTTCGGCGCGGAGGTGCATTCCAAAATCGAGGTGGACACCGTCGACCGCTTCGCCGACGTGATGCCCGAGGACCTGATCAAGTTCGGCCTCATCCCCGAGTTCATCGGACGACTGCCCGTGCTGGCCAGCGTCACCAACTTGGACAAGAAGTCATTGGTGACGATTCTCAGCGAGCCGAAGAACGCGCTGGTCAAGCAGTACCAGCGCCTGTTCGAGATGGACAACGTCGAGCTGGAGTTTGATGATGACGCACTCGAGTCCATCGCGGACCAGGCCATCTTGCGCGGCACGGGTGCTCGTGGGCTGCGCGCCATCATGGAGGAAGTGCTGCTGCCGGTGATGTTCGACATCCCCAGCCGCGACGACGTGGCCAAGGTGGTCATCACCGGTGAGACGGTGCGCGACAACGTGCTACCGACCATCGTGCCCCGCAAGGCCCCACGTGCGGAGCGCCGTGACAAGTCCGCCTAACCGCTGACCACACGCTCGCCGGCGGAGTACACGTTCATGCTTGCGCCGCGAAGGAAGCCGACGACGGTCACTCCGGCCTCCGCAGCCAGCTCCACCGCCAGCGAAGACGGCGCCGAGACCGCAGCGAGCATCGGGATCCCTGCCATCACGGCCTTCTGCACCAGTTCGAACGACGCCCGGCCACTGACCATCAGCACACAACCTGTCAACGGAACGCGGTTTGCCCGCACCGCCCAACCGATCGCCTTGTCCACTGCATTGTGTCGGCCCACGTCCTCCCGCGCCACGAGCAGTTCCCCGGTGGCCGTGAACAGCCCGGCTGCGTGCAGGCCCCCGGTCGAGTCGAAGACCTTTTGCGCCTCGCGGAGCTTGTCCGGCAGGTTCGCAAGCACCGCCGTGGTGACCGCAGATGTGTCTGCTGCAGGGGAGTAGCGGCTGCTGAGCTTCACCGAGTCCAGCGACGCCTTGCCGCACACCCCGCACGACGACGTGGTGTAGAAGTTTCGCTGCACGCCTACGGCGGGAGGCGCCACCCCCACGGCCAGGGTTACATCAAGGACGTTGTACGTGTTACGTCCCCGCTCGTCCACCCCGTCGCAGTAGCGGGCCACGCTGATGTCCGCACGATCGCCGATGACGCCCTCGGTGAGCAGAAAACCATGCGCCAAGTCGATATCGTGACCCGGGGTTCGCATGGTGACTGCGAGCGGGAGTCCGCCCACGCGGATCTCCATCGGCTCCTCGACGGCCAAGCTGTCCGGCCTGGTCCTGTCGCCGTCGGTCGTGATGCGGCGGACGGGGCGCCGTGCCGTGACGCGTCCCACGGCTAGTCCGTGACCTCGCGGTGCCCGGCCGCTCGCAGCGCAGCGCGCAAGGAGTCGGCGGCCTGGTCGAGGCTTTCGGGGCTGGGCGAGGGGTCGGCGTTCGCAAAGTTGACCTGCGAGAGTTCGTGGTAGGGCACGAGGTGGATGTGGCAGTGCGGCACTTCCTCGCCCACCACCAGCACCGCGACCTTCACCGGCGAGAACGCCTCCTGCTGGGCTTGGCCGATGCTCTGGCTGACGCGCCACAAATGAGCCGCGATCTCCGCCGGTAGGTCGATCCAGTGATCGACCTCAGCGATCGGCACCACCAGGGTGTGCCCGGGAGCCAGCGGGTTGATGGTGAGGAAGGCGGCGCAGTGCTCGTCCCGCCAGACAAAACGCCCGGGAAGCTCACCGCCGAGAATGCGAGTGAACAGAGTTGCCATGAGCTGAGCGTAGTAGGGAGCATGCCGGTGGCGCCCGCTTAACCTGGTGCGGTGACCTCCTGCGGAATTGTGCTCGCCGGTGGCCGATCGACGCGGATGGGCACGTCCAAGGCCGAGCTGGACTGGGACGGCGTCTCACTCCTGCAGCGGACGGCTGGAGTGTTGACGGCCACCTGTGACGAGGTCGTCATCGTGGCAGCAGCGGAGCAAGTCGTCCCGACGAACGGCGCCACCGTGGTGCGCGACGGGATCGCCGAGCGTGGTCCGCTGCAAGCGCTGAGCGCTGGGCTGGACGCGGCGGTAAGGCTCGGCGCGAGTGCAGCGTTCGTCTGTGCCACCGACATGCCGCTGTTGTCCCCTGCGTTCGTCAGCTCGGTGCTCGCCGCGCTGACCCCCGATGTGGACGTTGTTCTGCCCGTGGAGGAGCAGCATGAGCACCCGTTGGCAGCGGGCTACTCCACGGACCTGGCCGGTACGGTGACACAGCTGTTGGTCGGGGGCGAGCGGCGGCTGCGCGCGCTGTTCGATCACTGTCGGGTACGTCGGCTGACGCGGGCAGAACTGCTGATGGATCCGTCGCTCGCCGCAGCCGATCCGCAGCTGGACTCGCTGCTGAACGTGAACACCCCGGACCAGTTCGCAGTGGTCCGTGCCCGGGCTGGTCATCGGCGCTCGTGAGGTTTCCTAGACTTAGCGGGTGACCGCGGCCCAACCCTCCCCAGCAACCCCCCGGCTTCCCGACAAGTGGGAGCCGGCAGCGGTAGAAGCGGAGCTGTATCAACGCTGGGTGGACGCCGGCTACTTCACCGCCGACGCGAGCAGTGACAAACCGCCGTTCTCCATCGTGCTGCCCCCACCGAATGTCACCGGCAACCTGCACATGGGTCACGCCATGGAGCACGCGGTGATGGACGCGCTCACCCGCCGCAAGCGCATGCAGGGTTATGAGGTGCTGTGGTTGCCGGGGATGGATCACGCCGGGATCGCCACCCAGACCGTCGTCGAGAGGCAGTTGGCTACCCAGGGTGTGACGCGCCGGGAGCTCGGGCGTGAGCAGTTCATCGCCAAGGTGTGGGAGTGGAAGCGCAGCTCCGGCGGCAGCATCGGTGCGCAGATGCGCCGCCTCGGCGACGGTGTGGACTGGAGCCGCGAGCGCTTCACCATGGACGAGGGCCTGTCCCGCGCCGTGCAGACCATCTTCAAGCGCCTGCACGACGCCGGCCTCATCTACCGGGCCGAGCGCCTGGTCAACTGGTCGCCGCTGCTGCAGAGTGCCATCAGCGACATCGAGGTCAACTACGCCGACGTCGAGGGCGAGCTGGTGTCGCTGCGTTACGGGTCGCTGCACGACGACGAGCCGCACGTCATCGTGGCCACCACCCGGGTGGAGACCATGCTCGGCGACACCGCGGTGGCCGTGCATCCCGACGACGAGCGCTACGCGGCGCTGGTGGGCACCACGCTGGAGCATCCGATCACCGGACGGCAGATCCCGGTGATCGCCGACGACTACGTGGACCCCGAGTTCGGCACCGGCGCGGTGAAGATCACTCCGGCGCACGACCCCAACGACTTCGAGATGGGCCGACGTCACCAGCTCCCGATGCCATCCATCATGGATACGGCTGGCTGCATTACGGACACCGGCACCGAGTTCGACGGGATGGACCGGTTCGCCGCGCGGGGGGCGGTGCGCGACGCGCTGGCGGCGCAGGGGCGGGTGGTCAACGAGGTGCGGCCGTACCTGCACAGCGTCGGGCACTCCGAGCGCACCGGGGAGCCCGTCGAGCCGCGGCTGAGCCTGCAGTGGTTCGTCGCCGTGGACAAGCTTGCGCGGGATGCGGGTGATGCGGTGCGAGACGGGCGAACCACCATCCACCCCACAAGCCTGGAGCCACGGTGGTTCGGCTGGGTGGACCACATGCACGACTGGTGCATCTCGCGGCAGCTGTGGTGGGGTCACCGCATCCCGATCTTCTACGGACCCGGGGGTGAGACGGTGTGCGTGGGCCCGGACGAGCAGGCGCCCGAGGGGTGGACGCAGGACCCGGACGTGCTGGACACCTGGTTCTCCTCCGCCCTCTGGCCGTTCTCCACCATGGGCTGGCCATCGGCGACCCCCGAACTGGCGAAGTTCTACCCCACGAGTGTGCTGGTCACCGGCTACGACATCCTCTTCTTCTGGGTCGCCCGGATGATGATGTTCGGGTTGTACGCCGCCGAGGGTGATGGACGGCCCACGGCGGATTCCGTTCCGTTTCGTGACGTCTTCCTGCACGGACTGCTACGCGACGCCGACGGCAAGAAGATGTCCAAGAGCCGTGGCAACGGCATCGACCCGCTGGACTGGGTGGATCGCTACGGGGCCGACGCGCTGCGGTTCACCCTCACCCGCGGCGCCAATCCCGGCGCTGATCTTTCTGTGGGGGATGAGCACGCGGAGGCCGCGCGGCGCTTTGCCACCAAGCTGTTCAACGCCACCAAGCTCGCCCTGATGAACGAGGCCACGGTGGGTGAGCTGCCCTCCCGCGGCGAGCTCACCGACGCCGACCGGTGGATCCTGGACCGGCTCGACGCGGTGATCGGCGAGGTCGACGGCTACTTCGAGCACTTCGAGTTCGGCCGCGCCTGCGAGACCCTGTTCCACTTCGCGTGGGACGAAGTGTGCGACTGGTACCTGGAGCTGGCCAAGGCGCAGCTGGCCGGGGACCACAACGCCACCACGCGTGCTGTGCTCGGACAGGTGCTGGACGCCCTGCTGCGCCTGCTGCACCCGGTGATGCCGTTCGTCACCGAGGCGCTGTGGACGGCGCTGACCGGTGGTGCTTCCGTAGTGGTGGCCGATTGGCCCACGGTTTCCGGTGATGCGCCCGACGGCGTTGCCGCCCAACGGGTCAGCGATGCGCAGAAGCTGATCACCGAGGTCCGACGCTTCCGTGCCGACCAGGGGGTGCGGCCCTCCCAGAAGGTCACCGCGCGACTGTCCGAAATGGACTCCGCCGATCTGGGGACGATGACGGGGCAGGTGTTCGCCCTGGCGCGGCTACAGCACCCGGACGGCGCCTTCACCCCCACCGCCTCGATCGAGATCCGCTTGGGTGGGGCCACCGTGACCGCGGAGCTGGACACCTCCGGCACGGTGGACGTGGCCGCCGAGCGACGCCGGCTGGAGAAGGACAAAGCGATGAACGAGAAAGAATTGTCCGGCACCACCGCCAAGCTGGCCAACGCTGCCTTCGTCGGCAAGGCGCCCGCGGAAGTCGTCGCCAAGATCGAGGCCCGGCAGGACACCGCACGGGCCGAGGTCGCGCGGATCAACGCCCGGCTGCAGGAGATGGAGTGAGCAGGGAAGATCTCGCTGCGCTGGCCGCGGTGGAGGCCGAGCTGAACCAGCGATGGCCGGAGACGAGGATCGATCCCACGCTGGCGCGGATAGCCGCCCTGATGGACACCCTGGGTCAGCCGCAGCGCAGCTACCCGGCCGTGCACATCGCGGGCACCAACGGCAAGACCTCCGTCAGCAGAATGATCGACGCACTGTTCAGTCGGCTGCAGCTGCGCACCGGCCGGATGACCAGCCCACACCTGCAGATCGTCACCGAGCGCATCAGCGTGGACAACGCACCGATCAGCGCCGAACGCTACGTCGACACCTTCACCGACATCGCACCGTTCCTGCGCATGGTCGACGACAGCTCGACCGCCGAGGGTGGCCCCGTGCTGAGCAAGTTCGAGGTGCTCACCGCCATGGGCTTCGCCGCCTTCGCCGACGCCCCGGTGGACGTTGCCATCGTCGAGGTCGGACTGGGCGGCACGTGGGATTCCACCAATGTCATCGACGGACAGGTTGCGGTCATCACGCCCATCGCCACCGACCACACCGAGTACCTGGGTACCGAGATCACGGGCATCGCCGCCGCCAAGGCCGGAATCATCAAGGCGGACAGCGTGGTCGTTCTGGCCGAGCAGAGCCCGGAGGTCACCGAGGTCCTGCTGCGGCGCGCCGTGGAGGTGGACGCCGCGGTGGCCAGGGAAGGCGCCGAGTTCGCGGTGCTGGGCAGGCAGGTCGCGGTGGGTGGCCAGCAGTTGCAGCTGCAAGGCCTCGGCGGCGTCTACGACGACATCTTCCTGCCGCTGCACGGGGCGCACCAGGCGCGCAATGCGGTGCTGGCCCTCGCCGCGGTAGAGGCGTTCTTCGGCGCGGGCCCGCAGCGTCAGCTCGACGTCGATGCGGTGCGCGAGGCGTTCGCGTCCGTCACCTCACCGGGACGCCTGGAGCGGGTGCGTAGCGCGCCGACCGTGTTCATCGACGCCGCGCACAACCCGCACGGCGCTCAGGCTCTGGCTGCGGCACTGGCTGCGGAGTTCGACTTCCGCAAGCTGGTCGGGGTGGTCGCGGTGATGGCCGACAAAGATGCTGCGGGGCTCATCGCCGCGCTGGAACCGGTGTTCGACGAGGTGGTGATCACCCAGAACAGCTCGCCGCGGGCCATGGACGTCGAGGAGCTCGCAAGTTTTGCGGTGGCCCGCTTCGGCGACGAGCGGGTGGTGGTGTCGCCGACCATGGCGGATGCCTTGGAGACGGCGATCGCGATGGCCGAGGACGTGGGTGAGCCCGGGGAGTCGGTGTCCGGCGCCGGTGTGGTGGTCACCGGCTCCGTGGTCACCGCGGGCGAGGCCCGCACGCTGCTGGGTAAGGAGCCGGAGTGAGTGTCCGTCCGCCCGCGAGGGATCCGTGGAAGGGTCTGCGCGGCGTGATGGCGGGGACCCTGGTCCTCGAAGCGATCGTGGTGCTGTTGGCGCTGCCGGTGGTGGCGAAATTGGGCGGCGGTGTTTCGTGGCTGTCCGGCGGGTACATCGTGGTGCTGGCGGTGCTGATGATCGTGGGCAGCGGGATGCAGCGACGTCCGTGGGCGTTGTGGCTCTCGCTCGCGCTACAGCTGGCGATGATCCTGGGCTTCTTCGTGCACCCGGCGCTGGGGGCCATGGGGCTGATCTTTG
>JALYVL010000056.1 GCA_030853285.1 Actinomycetota bacterium
TGCCCAGCCAGCAGGAGTGAACCTGGCTGGCCGCTAGTCTTTCCGCGTCATCACCTACTCGAGGAGAGCAGCACGTGAGCGAGCGCACCCTGGTTCTGATCAAGCCCGATGGGGTGGCCCGTGGGCTGACCGGTGAGGTGCTGGCCCGCGTCGAGCGCAAGGGCCTGACGCTGGTGGCGCTGCGGCTGGAGGTAACGCCACGGGAGGTGGCCGAGCAGCACTACGCCGAGCACGAGGGCAAGCCGTTCTACCCCTCGCTGCTGGAGTTCATCACCTCCGGACCGCTGGTGGCTGCCGTCGTCGAGGGTCCGCGGGCAATTCCGGCGTTCCGGCAGCTGGCCGGGGGGACGGATCCGGTGGAAAAGGCCGCGCCAGGTTCCATCCGCGGCGATCTGGCGTTGGAGACGCAGTCGAACATCGTGCACGGGTCGGACTCGGTGGAGTCGGCGGCACGCGAGATCGCCCTGTGGTTCCCCGACCTGGGCTGACGGCGCTCGGTAGCCGGCGCTCGGCTGACGGCGCTCGGCTCCACTTGTCGCGAGAAGTTCTCGCGGCAAGTCGCGGATACGCGAGATGTTCCCCCGCCAAGTGGGCGACCGAGTTTGTCCACAGGTCGCGAACCCATCCACATTGCGGCAGCAGCGAAGGATAAAGGATCAGCGGCGGCCCCAGACTGATCGGCGTGGGGAAGAACTGGCACGACCTCGGCGACAACTACGGGCTCATCACCCGCCCGTCAGCGTTAGCCGTGGTCAGCGCGCATACCGTGGGCAACGCCACACAGCGTGGCCGGCTTTGCGGGTTGCAACATGGCGTCTACGTGTCAGCCAAACAGTCGATCGGCCCCGAGGTGCGCGCGGCCGCCGCATTGCAGGTCCTGTACCCGGTGCCGGGTGTGGTCAGTCACCACACCGCGGCCCGTCTCCATCGGATTCCGGCGCCTGAAACAGCAAGGGAACACGTCGTCGTCGCGCGTGCCCACCGCCGGAAGAACCACGCGAGGCTGTACGTGCACACGGGTGACGTGGACACGGCCGACCAGGTCATGGTCGACGGCATCATGGCAACTGCACCAGCCCGTACCGTGATCGACCTCTGCCGAACCGTGCAGCGTGTAGACGGTGCCTGGGCGGTTGACCGGGCGCTCAACCTGCACCTGGTCAGCGCCGAGACATTGCAGCAGGCCATGATGCGGCTGCAACGGGCACCGGGTATGCGGCAGGCGCGCGCGCTCTGCGAGACCGCGGACGCAGGCTCTCAGTCGCCGTTGGAGACCAGGGGCCGTCTGGCCTTGCTCGACGGTGGACTGCCACGGCCCGAGTCGCAGATCCGCTTGCAGGGCGTCGAGGGCGTTGTCTACCTCGACCTCGGGTACCGAGAAGCGAAGCTCGGTATTGAGTTCGACGGGCGCGCGGTGCACGAGCGACCCGAGGCACTGTTGGCGGACCGGTGGCGGCAGAACAGCGTGCTCGGGCTGGGATGGCGGTTGCTGAGGTTCACCTGGTTCGACGTCGTGCGACGACCGAACTGGATGGTCGACTGCGTGCGACGCGCGCTGGGCTGACAACCTCGCACCTGTCGGGGGAAGATCTCGCATCCGGGCCACTTGACGCGAGAAGTTCTCGCGACAGGTGAGGACGCGGCGCCCTGCAGACACCCCACTACCCTGGACGGTATGAGTGCCCCCACCCGTACCCCCGGCGCGTCCGTGTTCGCCGAGCTGGAGCCGCTGCTGCCGCGGGTGTCCAAGCCCGTGCAGTACGTCGGCGGCGAACTCAACGCCAGTCTCAAGGGATGGGACGCCACGACGGTGCGCTGGGCGCTGATGTACCCGGACGCCTACGAGGTCGGTCTGCCCAACCAGGGTGTGATGATCCTCTACGAGCTGCTCAACGAGATGGACGACGTACTGGCGGAGCGGACCTACGCGGTGTGGCCCGACCTGGAGAAACTGATGCGCGAGGCAGGTGTCCCGCAGTTCACCGTGGACGGCCACCGACCGGTGATCGACTTCGACATCCTGGGCGTCAGCTTCTCCACCGAGCTCGGCTACACGAACCTGCTGGTCGCGCTGGACCTCGCCGGTATTCCGTTGCACGCCGAGGACCGCAGCGAGCGCCACCCGATCGTGCTGGCCGGGGGACATGCTTCGTTCAACCCCGAGCCCATCGCGAGCTTCATCGACGCCGCCGTGCTCGGTGACGGCGAGGAAGCCGTGCTGGAGATCACCGAGATCATCCGCGCGCACAAGGCCGAGGGCAACCCCGGCGGCCGCGAAGAGCTGCTGTTGCGCCTGGCCGAGACCGGCGGCGTGTACGTCCCGCAGTTCTACGGCGTCGACTACCACGCCGATGGCCGGATTCAGCGGGTCGCGCCGAATAACCCGCGGGTGCCCTACCGGGTGTTCAAGCGCACCACCATGGACCTCGACGCCTGGCCGTACCCCAAGAAACCCTTGGTGCCACTGGCCGAGACGGTGCACGAGCGGGCCAGCGTGGAGATCTTCCGGGGCTGCACCCGCGGCTGCCGGTTTTGCCAGGCCGGAATGATCACCCGCCCGGTGCGCGAGCGCAGCATCGAGGGCATCGGCGCCATCGTGCAGACCTCTCTGGAGGCCACCGGCTACAACGAGGTCGGGTTGCTCAGCCTGTCCAGCGCCGATCACTCCGAGATCGCCGACGTCACCAAGCAGCTGGCCGACCGCTACGAGGGCACCGGCACCGGACTCAGCCTGCCCTCGACCCGAGTGGATGCGTTCAACGTCGACCTGGCCAACGAGATCTCGCGCAACGGGCGCCGCTCAGGGTTGACCTTCGCCCCGGAGGGCGGCAGCGAGCGCATCCGCAAGGTGATCAACAAGATGGTCAGCGAGGAAGACCTCATTCGGACAGTGAGCACGGCCTACGCCAACGGGTGGCGGCAGGTGAAGCTGTATTTCATGTGCGGCCTGCCCACCGAGACCGACGAGGACGTCCTGCAGATCGGACGGATGGCCCGCGAGGTGATCAAGGCCGGGCGCGAAGCCAGCGGGCACAAGGACATCCGCTGCACCATCTCCATCGGTGGCTTCGTGCCGAAACCGCACACCCCCTTCCAGTGGGCGCCGCAGTGCCACCCCGACGTGGTCGACGACCGTTTGCGCAAGTTGCGCGCCGAGGTCGGCGCGGACCGCAAGATGAGTCGAGCCATCGGCATGCGCTACCACGACGGCAAGCCCAGCCTCATCGAAGGATTGTTGAGCAGAGGAGACCGCCGAGTGGGCTCCGTGATCGAGGAGGTGTGGCGCAACGGCGGTCGGTTCGACGGCTGGAGCGAGCACTTTTCCTACGACCGCTGGGTGGACGCCGCCGCGCAGGAGCTCCCGCCACTGGGAGTGGACCTGGACTGGTTCACCACTCGGGAGCGCGAGCGCACCGAGGTGCTGCCCTGGGATCACCTGGATTCCGGGCTGGACAAGGAATGGCTGTGGACCGACTGGGAGGATGCGCTCAACTCCCAGGAGCAGGACGACTGCCGCTGGACTCCGTGCTTCGACTGCGGGGTGTGCCCGTCGATGGGCACCGACATCGAGGTCGGCCCGACCGGGCGCAGCCTCATCCCGATCGCCCCGGTCAGCGTGGGCAGCCCGATCACCAACCCCGCATTGGGCGGCGGCTGAGGTGGCGCTCCAGCACGAGCCCAATCCGTCTGCGCCCCCGGTGCAGAAGGTGCGATTGCGCTACACGAAACGCGGCCGGCTGCGGTTCACCTCGCACCGCGACGTGGCCCGCGCGTTCGAGCGGGCGATCCGTCGTGCCGGGGTGCCGATGGCGTACTCGCAGGGCTTCAACCCGCACCCCAAGATCTCCTGGGTGGGTGCGGCGCCGACCGGGGTGGCCAGCGAAGCCGAGTACGTCGAGATGTCGCTGGTACGCGCGGTCGACCCGCTGCTCCTGGCGCGTGAGGTCGACGCGGCCCTTCCCCCCGGGCTGGATGTGGTGGACGCCGTCACCGCCGCCACCGGATCCCTGCCCGAGCGCATCCACGCAAGTCTCTGGGAGATCGTGATCGACGGAGTTGATCCAGCGCAGCTGCAGCGTGCCGTGACGGAATTCCTGGCCTTGGAAACCGCCATGGTGGAACGGCTCACCAAGGACGGGCGACGCCAGCTCGACGCCCGCGGGGCCGTCATCAGCATCGTGGTGGCGCCCAGCGAATCGCCCACCGCACCGGCTGCTGACATCGCGTCCGCTGGACGGTGTGGAACACTGAGGGCAGTCGTACGGCAGACAAGTCCTGCGGTACGACCGGATGACGTCATGAGTGCGCTGCTCGTCGTCGCTGACCTGATGCCCGCCGTGCCCGTGAGGGCAACCCGGCTCGCACAGGGCCCGCTCGACGACGACGGCTTGCTCGGTGATCCTCTCGCTCCCGACCGGGCGACCGGCACGGAATCGCGAGCGCGCGACGAAAGCATTGCTGTTCCAACTGCTTAACCCGATCTAACAGCACGGCCGGCACCCCTCAAGGTGTCGGAACACACGGACGAGTAACCCCTGCGTGGCCGCGTGACACCTTGGTGCACGCGCCCGGGGGTTGAGGAGACCACGTGGCCGATAACGCGCCGCCCCAGACCGCATCAGTGCTGAAGTCCGATGACCTTCCCGCGCGGATGCGCGTGCACGCCCTGGCAAAACTGCTGGGGGTGACGAGCAAAGCCGTAGTAGCCGAGCTGGCCAAGCTGGGCGCCGAGGTCCGATCGGTGCAGTCCAGCATCGACAAGGAGCTGGCGGAGCAGGTGCGCATTGCACTGGCCGCGCCCGCCGACGCGACCCCGCCCGAGCCGACGACCTCCCCAGACCCATCGCCGGACGCGACGCCGGCCCTGGGGGGGCCGCTGTTTCTGCAGCCCGAAGCGGTGACTCCGCCGCCGCGTCGGCGGGCCAGCAGGCCCGCAGCCGCTCCCGAACCGCAGGAGATTCCCGCCGAACCTGCGGTGGAGGACGCCACTGCGACGCCCGCGCCGGATGAGGCGGCCGAGGACGATGAGGACGCCCCGAAGCGACGTCGCCGGGGACGACGCGGGCGGGGACGCGGCCGGGGCCAGCAGGGCGACGACGAGAACCCGAGCGAAGGAACCCAAGACGGTGACACCGGGGACGCAAGTCCAGCAGCGGCGCAAGCCACCGAGGACACCGATACGTCCAGCACCAATACGGCCGGTACCGACGCGGACGCGACAACGGAGGATGAGCCGGGTACCGACGACTCCGACCAGTCTGCGGAGACGTCCACCGGAAGCAGGCGCCGGCGGCGGCGTCGCCGGAAGAGCGGCAGTGGGTCTGAGGCCGCGGACGACGACTCGGCTGAGAACCGGGAGGACGATCCACCCAACACCGTGGTGCACGAGCGGGAGGCGCGCAGCCGGGGCAAGAGCGCCAAGGGGCAGGGCGCCAAGGGGCAGGGCGGCAAGGATCAGGGCGGCAAGGATCAGGGCACGGACAACGCAGGGGATCAGGTCCAGGGCATCACCGGCTCCACCCGCTTGGAAGCCAAACGGCAGCGCCGCAGGGACGGCCGAGACGCAGGACGTCGCCGACCGCCGATTCTCTCGGAGTCGGAGTTCCTGGCGCGCCGTGAGGCGGTCAGCCGCAAGATGGTCGTGCGTCAGCGCGGCCAGCAGACCCAGGTCGCCGTTCTCGAGGACGATGTACTGGTCGAGCACTTCGTGACCAGTTCCAGTTCCACCGCGATGGTCGGCAACATCTACCTCGGACGCGTGCAGAACGTGTTGCCGAGCATGGAAGCTGCGTTCATCGACGTCGGGCGTGGGCGCAACGGAGTGCTCTACGCGGGTGAGGTCGACTGGGATGCGGCGGGACTCGGCGGCAAGGCCCGCAAGATCGAGCAGGCGCTGCACTCCGGGGACAGCGTCCTGGTTCAGGTCAGCAAGGACCCGGTGGGACACAAGGGTGCGCGCCTCACCACGCAGATCAGCCTGCCCGGCCGCTTCCTCGTGTACGTACCCGGCGGCGGTTCCGCCGGCATCAGCCGCAAACTGCCGGACACCGAGCGCAAGCGACTCAAGGAGATCCTCAAGCGGATTGTGCCCGCCGACGCCGGAGTGATCATTCGTACCGCCTCCGAGGGCGTGAGCGAGGAAGAGCTGGAGCGGGACGTAAGCCGGCTGCAGGACCAGTGGGAAGCCATCTCGGCCAAAGCCGAGCAGGCCAAGTCGGCGAAGTCCAGCAACCCGGTAGCGCTCTACGAAGAGCCCGACCTGTTGGTCAAAGTCGTCCGTGACCAGTTCAACGAAGATTTCAGCTCGCTGGTGGTGGCCGGCGATCAGGTGTGGGAGACGGTGCAGGGCTATGTCAACGGCGTGGCGCCCGAGCTGATGGCACGGCTGGAACGCTACGAGAGCGACGTCGACGTGTTCACCACCTACCGCATCGACGAACAACTCGCGAAAGCCATGGACCGCAAGGTGTGGCTGCCTTCGGGCGGCACCCTGGTGATCGACCGCACCGAGGCGATGACCGTGGTCGACGTCAACACCGGCAAGTTCACCGGTGCGGGCGGCAACCTCGAGGAGACCGTCACTCGCAACAACCTGGAAGCCGCCGAGGAGATCGTGCGGCAGATGCGGCTGCGCGACATCGGCGGGATGATCGTCGTCGACTTTATTGACATGGTGCTGGAGAGCAACCGGGATCTGGTGCTGCGCAGGCTCACCGAGTGCCTGGGACGCGACCGCACGCGCCACCAGGTCTCCGAGGTCACCTCGCTGGGGCTGGTACAGATGACCCGTAAACGCATGGGCGCCGGGCTCATCGAGGAGTTCTCCACCCCCTGCGAACACTGTCATGGACGTGGCGTGCTGGTGCAAGATGAGCCGGTTGCCCCCTCCGATCAGGACAACGCGCAATCACACGGCGAGTCCTCTCGACGATCGCGCCGCCCGCGTGGCGACGCGCCGATGAAGGTCGAGCCGGTCAAGGAGCCGTGGCCCGCCGCCTTGATCCCCGCATCGTCCGCGGCGGCGCAGGCCGCTGCGCAAGCCGCTGCGGCGCAAGCGGTGACGCCCCAACCGGAGGCCCCCCAGCTCGATTCGCCCGAGCAGGCGGGATCTCGACCGGACTATGCACCCGCTTCCGTGGCGCCCACAGCAGAGGCGCCTACCGAAACTGCTGTACCGCCGCGCACCCGTTCGCGGAGAGCCTCCCGGCCGGCCGCGGCCCCGTCCGCAGCTAGCGGCGATGCGGGAGCCGTCGCGGCCCCAACGATCAAACCGGTGATTGTGGAATCCGAGGCGTCCCCGGCACCCGAGCCGCAGACGGTCGAGGAAGCGCAGACCGTCCCGCCGGAGCAGGCTCCGCGCAAGGCCCGCGCCCGCCGCGCGTCCCGACCCACCGCTG
>JALYVL010000057.1 GCA_030853285.1 Actinomycetota bacterium
TAGTAGGTGGCCGGTTCCAGACCGAACTGCTTGAGCATGGACGGCACGTAGTCGGTTCGGTTGTCCAGCTGCAGGGCGCCGGCCTGGTGTCCGTCCCTGCCGAACAGGAACACGTCGACCTGCCCGTCGTCGTCGAAGCGCAGGCCGAGGGCGAGGACGCGCTCGGCGAGTTTCGCGATGCTGCCGTTGCGGTAGAGCCGGTTCATCGACCCGGAGATGTCCAGGCACAGCGCCACCCGTGCGGTGTGCTCGCCGAGCCCGCGCTTCTCCAGCGAGACCGGACGCGTAGCCCTGCCCGACGGCCCGAAACTTCCAGCCGCCGCCGCGCCGGTAGAGCTCGCCGAACACGAAGGCCGTCTCGGTGCCGGCATCGGTGATGTCGAAGCGGACCAGCTCCACGCCGGCCGGATCAAGCAGTCGCAGGTGCAGGCCGGGAACAGCACCGAAGCTGCCACCGTCGGCGGACGCGGCCAGCACCACCCGGTCGATGGCCGGCTCCAGGCGCGCCGTGTCCACCGTGAGCCGGTCCACGGTGCCCGTCTTGCCGAGGTGTCGGACAGCGCCGGAGGCATGGATCGCCTGGTTGTAGAACACGAAGTCGGCGTCCGTTCGGACCTTGCCCGCGTCGGTCAGCAGCAATGCCGAGGCGTCGACGTCGGGACTACCAACCGCGGGAGCCCACGCCAGCTCCACCTGCACTTCAGCTGCCCCCAGTGCGACATTGGACCCTTTGGTCATCGTTGTCATCTGTTCATGGTGCCCTGCCACACTGGAGGAGCACAGTAAAGCCGCAAAACGGGCACTGGATCGCCAGTGCCCACGCCTTTCGACAGGGGACCACAGGTGATCCACTTCGACTTCCTCACCGAGGACGTGCGCGACACGCTGTTTCATGTGCCGCCGCAGCCGGTCGGGCCGAACAGCGCACGGGAGCTGGCCGCAATGCACCTGGGGGCGACGCTGTACTGCCCGGCCACCCGCCCGCAGCTGGCCGGGGACGTGGGGCGCAGCCGGACGCGCGGAGTTACCAGCATGGTGCTGTGCTTGGAAGACTCGGTGGCCGACGACGAGCTGGCGTCTGCGGAGCGCAACCTGGTCGGCCAGCTGTGCATGGCACACACCGAGCGGCTGGCCATTCCTCGGCTGTTCGTCCGGGTACGCAGCGCCCAGCAGATCACCGACCTGGTGCACCGGCTCGGTCCGGCCGTGGCGGTGCTCAGCGGCTTTGTGCTGCCGAAGTTCACCGCGGCCAACGGACGTGGCTACCTCGACGCGTTGTGTGCCGCCGCTGGATCGAGCGGGATGGACCTGCAGGCGATGCCGGTGATCGAGTCGGCCGGGGTGGCGCACCTGGAGACCCGAACGCAGGAGCTGGCGGCTATTCGGGACGTGCTGGGCGAGTACCGCGAGCGGGTGCTCGCAGTACGGGTGGGCGCCAGCGACTTCTCCGGCGTGTTCGGCTTGCGCCGCTCGGCGGAGATGACGGTGTACGACGTGCGGGTGGTGGCCGACGCGATCGCCGACGTGGTGAACATGCTGGGGCGTGCGGACGGGACGGGGTTTACGGTGACCGGCCCGGTGTGGGAGTACTTCACCGGCGGGGAGCGCCTGTTCAAGCCGCGGTTGCGGTCCTCGGTGTTCGCCGAGCACGGGGCGCAGGAGCTGCGGCACTCGCTGTTGTTGCACGACCTGGACGGGCTGATCCGCGAGGTGCAACTGGACAAGGCCAACGGCTTGGTGGGCAAGACGGTGATCCACCCCAGCCACGTCGCTGCGGTGCATGCGCTGTCCGTGGTCACGCACGAGGAGTTCGCCGACGCCAATGTGGTGCTGTCCGCTGCGTCGCCGGGAGGCGTGGTGCGCAGCGAGTACGGCAACAAGATGAACGAGGTGAACCCGCACCGGCTGTGGGCGCGCAAGGTGCTGTTGCGCGCGCACTGCTTTGGGGTGGCCGGTTCGGACGTTTCCTTTGTGGACCTGCTGGCGGCAGGCGTGACCGCGTGAGCGAGTGGACGGGCAGCTGGGTGAGTCGAGAGCTCGGCGTGCAGGTGCGCGGCGGCGGGGACGGTGTGCAGGTCGAGGAGCTGGTGGGCCTGGCGCTGCGACGCAACCCGCGGCGCGCGCACCTGCTGGTATCCCGCCTACTGGGCAAACACGTGCCGAGCGATCCGCGGCTGGTGCGCGCGGCGGGCATGCTGCTCGGCGGCCTTGTCGCCCACGAATTGGGGGGTGCTGCACCGCCGCTTTGCTCTGCAGGCCTTCGTGCAGCACTGGCCGAGGAGCTCGGCGCCGCGCGCGCACTGCGTGACGTCGCACTGGAACACGCAGTCCGCGTGCCCGATGTCTGCGTCCTGGGCTATGCGGAGACGGCGACCGGACTGGGCCACGTCGTCGCCGAGGCACTGGACGCCGAGGTGTACCTGCACTCCACCCGTCGCCACCCCGCGGGGGCCTGGCAATTCGGGGAGTTCGCCGAAGAGCACTCGCACGCCACCGCGCACCGAATACTGCCCCGGCACGCGAGCTTGCTCACCGGCGACGGTCCACTCGTCCTGGTTGACGACGAGTTGTCCACCGGGCGCACCGTGCGCAACACCATCGCCATGGTGCACCGGCTCGCGCCGCGCCACCGGTACGTGGTGGCAGCGCTGATCGATCTCCGCGGCGTCGAGGACGACGCCGCGCTGCAGGCCCTGGCTGCGGAGCTGGGAGTGGTGATCTCCGTGGTGGCGCTGGCCCGCGGCCGGGTGGAGGTGCCAACGGACGCACTGCGGCGAGGAACACAGCTGGTGGCCGAGCGCGATGGCGCCCCACCCGCAGCTGCAGCTCAGCGGGGTGATGCATCGAGGCCTGCAAAGCAAAGCGGCGTGCAACGAGTGTCGTTGACCTGGCCCACCGGAGTGCCCGACGGCGGCAGGCACGGCGTGCTCCGCACCCACCGGGCCCAACTGGAGGCGGCGCTACCCGCGATGGCCCGGCGACTGGCGGCTGCGCTGAGGGTGCCGGACGGCGGCACGGTGTTGGTGCTGGGCACCGAGGAGCTGATGCACGCACCACTGCGCGTGGCCGAGGCGCTCGCCGACCAACTCGACGACCGCGGGATCAGCGTCCGTACCTCCACCACCACCCGCTCCCCGGTGCTGGCCGTCGACGACCCGGGGTACGCCGTCCGGGACAGCATCACCTTTGCCGCGCACGATCACCCGGTGGACGGCCCCGGTCCGCGCTTCGCGTACAACACCGGCGGCGGGTTCGACGCGGTGGTTCTGGTCGTGGACGACGTCGCCGACACCCCGGCCATCGGTGAGCTCCTCGCGATACTGCCTGCGCCGGTGCTGCTGGTGGTCGTGCCCAGTGCCGGCCCGCTGCCGAGCCCCTTGCGTGGTCCGGAGTTCGGTTCCTATGCGCCCGAGGAGGTGTCGTGGCTGCTGAAAGATCTCTCCGCGGTGGCGTTGGAGGCGCCGGTGGAGGAGCGCGAAGAGGCAGTGCAGCGGGGCGGCGCGCACTACGCCGAGTCGCTGCCCGAGGAGTACCAACCGGACCCGGAGTACCTGGAGCTGTTTGCGCAGGCGCTGGTCGCTTCCGCCCGCAAGACGGCGCACGCCGTCGGGGTCGTCACCGAAATTCTGCTCGCCGAACGGGGCCCGGAGCTGGTGCTGGCCTCCCTTGCCCGCGCAGGCACGCCCATCGGCATCCTGGTGCGGCGCTGGGCGCAGCAGCGGCACTCCATCACGGTGCCGCACTATGCGGTATCCATCGTGCGCGGCAAGGGCATTGACGAAGTCGCTTTGCGTTACCTGGCCGCGCAGCACGACCCGGCGTCGGTGGTGTTCCTCGACGGCTGGACGGGCAAAGGCGCAATCACCCAGGAGCTGACCGCGGCGGTGGCCGCACACGCGCAGCGCTACGGGGAACGGTTCAACCCCGAGCTCGCCGTGTTGGCCGATCCCGGACACTGCGTACGCACCTTCGGCACTCGGGAGGACTACCTCATCGCCTCGGCGTGCCTCAACTCCACCGTGTCCGGGTTGGTCTCCCGGACCGTGCTCAACGACCAGCACATCGGACCGACAGATTTCCACGGCGCCAAGTTCTACGCGCAGCTGGCCTCCGCGGACGTGTCCGCACGCTTTCTCGACGCCGTAACCCGGGAGTTTCCGCACGTGTACAAGGCCGTCGACCGCGACTGGCCGGCGGTGGCCGCCGGGGACCGTGCACCGGACTGGTCGGGGTGGGCGGCGGTGCGCCGAATCAGCGCGGACTACGGGATTGGGCAGGAGAACCTGGTGAAGCCCGGAGTCGGGGAGACCACTCGAGTGCTGCTGCGTCGGGTGCCGTGGAAGGTGTTGGTGCGCCCGGATGCGCTGCCCGAGCTGGGGCATGTGCTGTTGCTCGCGCAGCGCCGCGGAGTCCCGGTCGAGGAGGTGGCCGAGCTGCCCTACCGCTGCGTCGGGCTGATCCACCCCCGCTACACCCGGGGGGCCACCGGCGCCGACGGCGTCACGGTATCGGCATGACCACGGTGATCTGCGCCGACCTGGACCGCACGCTGATCTACTCGGCCGCGGCACTCGGACTACGCGGCGCTGATGAGGACGGTCCGTCCCTGTTGTGCGTGGAGCTGTACCAGCAGGTGCCGCAGTCGTTCATGCTCACCGACGCCGCCGCTGCGCTGGCCGAGCTGGCCCAGGTCGCGACGCTCGTGCCCACCACCACCCGCACCCTCGAGCAGTACGCCAGGGTCCAGCTGCCCGGTCCGGCGCCCCGCTACGGCATCTGCGCCAACGGTGGGACCCTGCTGGTCGACGGTGTCGCGGACGGGGACTGGTCCGCCCATATGCAGGCACTCCTGCGCAACTGCGCCCCGGTGCAGGAAGTACGGGCCCAGCTGGAACCACTGGCGCCCTTCGTCCGCACCGTACGGGTGGCCTCGGGATTGTTCGTCTACGCCGTGGTGGATCGCGTGGAGCTGCCCGCGGCGTGGTTGGCGGAGCTGAGCGAGTGGTGCGCGGAACGCGCGTGGACCGTGTCGATGCAGGGCCGCAAGGTCTACTGCGTACCGAATTTGCTGCGCAAGTCTGCGGCGGCGGCCGAGGTGTGCCGGCGCACCGGGGCGTCCCGAATGCTCGCTGCCGGCGACTCGCTGCTGGACACCGACCTGCTGCTGGCCGCCGACGCGGCCATCCGTCCGCGCCACGGCGAGCTGCACGACACCGGGTGGACGGCGCCACAAGTCGCCCTCACGCGGTCCAGTGGGGTGTACGCGGGCGCCGAGCTCGTGCAGTGGCTGGGCGATGCAGCACGATGTGCCGGTCCGTAGACTCTGCCCGGTTCGTCCCCACGATGCTGACTCCCGCCTCGAACCACAAAGGAAACACCGTGCTGCTGAAGACTTTCGGATGGTCCATGGCGGTCACGGTGGTCGCGCTGCTGGCGACGCTGTTGGTCGGCGGGGTGACTCCGTTTGCCGTCGTTGCGATTCTGATCGTGCTCGAGGTGTCGCTGTCCTTCGACAACGCCGTGGTCAACGCCAAGATTCTGGTCCGGATGAACGACTTCTGGCAGAAGATGTTCCTCACCGTGGGTGTGCTCATCGCGGTGTTCGGGATGCGCCTGGTGTTTCCGCTGGCCTTGGTGGCGGTGACCGCCAAGCTCAACCCCGTCGAGGTGGTGCGCCTGGCGCTGGACGGCGGACCGATCACCACGCCGGGCACCTACGCCAACCTCATCAGCAACGCGCACCCCGCGATCGCCGGATTCGGCGGAATGTTCCTCGGCATGCTGTTCCTCGACTGGCTGTTCGAGGAGCGCGACATCCACTGGTTGACCTGGCTGGAGCGTCCACTGGCGCGGATCGGGTCGCTGGACCAGGTCTCCGTCGTCATCGCCAGCATTGCCCTGGTGCTGGCTGCGCTGTTCCTGGGCCCGCACGCCCACTCCGGGGACCAGTCCTTCGAGGTGCTCATCGCGGGCATCCTCGGCATCGTCACCTACCTCGTGGTCAACGGCCTGGGCGCCTTGTTCGAGGAGGGCGGTGACGACGAGGACGAGGCCGGAGGCTCGAATGGACCGAGCGCCCTGGCCAAAGCCGGCGGCAAGGCGGGGTTCTTCCTTTTCCTTTATCTGGAGGTGCTCGACGCGTCGTTCTCCTTCGACGGCGTCGTCGGTGCGTTCGCCATCACCCAAGACATCTTCCTTATCGCGGTCGGCCTCGGCGTCGGCGCGTTCTGGATCCGCTCACTGACCCTGTACCTGGTGCACAAGGGCACCTTGGACGACTACGTGTACCTCGAGCACGGTGCGCACTGGGCCATCGGCGCCCTGGCGGTACTGCTGTTGATCACCATCGAGTACGAGGTGCCGGAGGTCATCACCGGACTGATCGGTGTGGGCTTCATCGGCGCGGCCTTAATCAACTCGATCGTGCGCAACAAGCGGGTGGGCGAGAAGCCGCACGCCACCGTGTGAGCCGCGCTACCTCGTGAGGCTGAAGGCCAGACCCAGGTTGTTGAAGATGAACGGGTCCGGGTTGGCGGGGAACGCGTACGCGGCGGTGAACCCGAAGCCAAAGCCGCCGGGGGCGTGCAGGGCGACGGGGTACGCAACCGACGCTCCGGGCGCGAGGGACTGCGCGGTGAACGTCAACGTACCGCCGTTCACCGCACCTCCTGCCGCGTTGTCCACCGTGAATCCGCCCGGTAGCAGCAGCGTCGTGGTGACGTTCGAGGCCGTTCCCGGGCCCCCGTTGGACACCGTCACCGTGGTGGTGACGCTTTGGCCCGGTGAGGTGAACACCGGCGCGTCCAGCCGGACGGCGAGGTCGGCGTCGCCGGACACGGGGGGTGGCGCGTTGAGTGTGTAGCCGCGCAGCTTGCCGTTGCCGTCCGGGTAGTAGAGGTAGCCGTTCACGACGATGGGGCTCTGCCAGTGCAGCCCGATGTTGACGTTGTCGGTCCAGAGTTGCGTACCGGTGGTGGGGTTCAGGGCACGGGCCCCGTTGCCGGTGAGGTAGTAGAGCACGCCGTTGGCCAGTATCGGGGACGTGCCGCCGGTCGGCATCATCCATTGTGGAACCAGCGCGGGCGTCCCGTTGGTGGCCACGACCTTGAGGCCGGAGATGCCACTGTTGGTGGAGACGAAGACCCAGGAGGAGTTGTCCGCGGGATTCACCCACGCCGCGGGCTGGGTGAGCACCTCGCCGCCTTGGGGAACATTGATCAGCTGCAGCTCACCGCCCTGTTGGCCGGGGCCGCCTTTCCCGCTCAGGTTGTCCAGGTTGAGCAGCCGGAGCCTGGCGTCCTTGCCGCCCTGCACCGCGAGGTTCGATAACTTTGAGCCGGTCGGCGCCTGCACGATGGCCGGCGCC